>JBJXGR010000088.1:0-6931 GCA_046160045.1 Bryobacteraceae bacterium | reverse complement strand
GGTCGTCGACAAACGCCGCCTTGTCGAACGGCAGAGTCTCCGGCGCGAAGTCGTCGACCTTCAAACCGCGAGCCACTTCGGCGGTCGCCGCGCGCGAGTCCCCGGATACCAGGTAGACCGCGAGTCCTCTGTTTCGCAAATCGTCCACCACTCGCGCCGCCTCCGGCCGGATGCGGTCTCCGAACACCAGCTTGCCTTGAACACGCTTGTCCCAGCCGTAGTAGACAGTGGTCGCGATGCCGGCCAAATGCTCGCCGCCGTTCGAGAACCGCGGGTCGAAGTGCGCCATGAACCGGCGCGACCCGATAAAGACGCTGAGCCCGCCCACCTGTCCGGCGATGCCCTGCCCTTTTTCGATGTGGACATGATCCGCAGGATGGAGCCGGAAATCAGATTCCTCGGCTTTCTGCATCACGGCTCGCGCCAGCGGGTGCTCCGAGTACGCCTCCAGCGCCGCAATCACGGGCAGGTGATCGGGGTTGACCTCGAGAAGCTGAAACGCGCCTTCCGTCACCGTGCCGGTCTTGTCGAGGACGACGGCGTCCAGGCGGCGGACGGTGTCGAGCACCCGGCTGTCACCGACCAGAATGCCCCGGCGCGAAGCCGCGCCGAGGGCCGCGGTCAGGGCGAGCGGCGTCGCGACGCCCAGCGCGCACGGGCACGCAATCACCAGGACCGTGATGGCGCGCATCATCGCATCCCAGGCGGGAAGACCCAGAAAGAGTCCCAAGGCGAAAGTCACCGCGGAAAGCGCCATCACCGCGGGCACGAACACACGGGAGACGCGGTCCACCATGCGCTCGATCTCCGACCGCGTGCCCAAGGCATGCTCCACCATCCGGATGATCCGTGCCAGCGTACTGGAATCGCCCGCCGCGGTCGCCCGCACCTGGAGCACCCCGCCGGTATTGACGCTGCCTCCCGCCACGGCCGCGCCGGGCGATTTCTCCACCGGCGCCGACTCGCCCGTGAGCAGACTTTCGTCTACGTGCGACTCACCTTCCACCACCACGCCGTCGGCCGGAATGCGCTCGCCCGCCTTCACCATGAACACATCGCCCGCCTTCAATGCTTCGATCGAAACGAAGCGCTCACGGCCCCCCGAAAAAATGCGGGCTTTGGTCGGGAGAACCCGATACAAGGACGTCACCGCTCGCGTGGTCCGCTCCTTGGCGCCGTGCTCGATGTACTTGCCCAGGAGCAGCAGCGTCACGATGGCGCAGGCGATGTCGAAATAGATATGGGCGCCGCCGGAAAAGGCCTGGATCGCGCTGTAGCCGTAGGCGGCGAAAATCCCCAGCGAAAGCAGCGTTTCCATGCGCGCCTGGCCGCGGCGCAGGCCGATCCAGGCCGTCCGAAGGATCGGCTGCGCGGAGTAGAACACGACCGGCGAGGCAAGCCCCATCGCCAGGAAGGGCAGCAGCGCGCGAAAACTCCCGGGCATCTGGTCGAAGTATCCCAGATAGGCCGCGAGGTTCATGGTCATGGTGTTGACCCAGAGGAACGCTGCGATGCCGAGTCTCAGCAAGAGGCTTTGCCGCTCCGGTTCCGCGGTCTGCTGCTCGCCGGTGAACTCGCTGATCGCATAGCCCAACCGCCGGACGCGTTCCACGATCTGGCCGGGCGGCAGGACCTGCGGGTAGTAGCGCACCTTGAGCAGGTCGGAGGTAAAGAAGACTTCCGCCTTCTCCACGCCATGCTGCGCTCCGAGGCTGTGTTCAATCAACCAGGCACAGGAGGAACACCACATTCCGGGCACGTGATAGAGCTTCTCGAGCGCCGGCGTGCCCGGAGCGATGCCCACCTTGCCGCCGTCTCGCGCCCGATTCGAGACCAGCCCCAAGGCCAGGCTCTGGCGAAAGAGTTCGGTGTCCCGCAGGTCGGCGCCGCCAGTGACGGCTCCACTTTCCACCAGGATCGCGTAGACGTTCATGCAGCCAAGACAACAGAAGGGCTTGTCTTGCCCTTCTTCAAAGGTGCGGCGGAACGGATCGCTGCCCACAGTCAGCCCGCACAGGGCGCACTCGACGGCGGCAGTGGGTGCGGTTTCCGGCATCGCTCCTATTGGCTCGAGTGCGAGCTCACCGGACGGCCCCGGCTATCGAGCAGCACGGGGTTCGCCCGGCTCGCTTCCCACCATGCAAAGATCAGGATCCCCACGAACAGGGCGAAGACACCACCTAAGAACAGCTTCGGATTCACTTGGCTTTTCCCTCCGGCATGATGAATGTCATGGCCACCTCATCGCGTGCGTTCTCCGGCTGCGACTCGGTGATGAAGCGAAAGTGGCTGACGCCCGGCGCGGGACCGCCCGAGGCGGGAGCGGCAATCCGGATTTCTTCCTTGAACTCCTGTCCGGCGGCCACCGTGACCGGATTCCGCGTCATCACCAAACGCGCTGCCGGCAGAGACTCCAACGCAATCCGGACCTTCGCATCGCGGGTACCGCGGTTGGCGATCTCGAGCCGGAACTTGTTCAACACCTCGCCGTTCTCCGCCAGGGTGAACAACGTAGCCCGCTCCGGACTCAGCCGCACGAGCACATTTCGCCGCATCGACAGCGCCACCGTCAGGCCGCTGACGTAAAACAATATGACCAGCAGCACCACCACGCGCTTGGCGTCTCGAATTCCCAGACGCCGCCACCAGGAGACGCCTTTCTCCGCGAAAGTGGATCCGTGTTCCCCCCACGCGTAGTGAATCAGACCCGGCTTGCCAAGGCGCCCCAGCACGTCGTCGCAGGCGTCGATGCACTCGCCGCAATGGATGCATTCGATCTGATACGGCGAGGTGCGGATATCGATGCCCATATGGCAGATCCGTACGCATTTCTTACACTCGATGCACGCTTTCCCCTCGTCGCGATAGTGCACCAGCAGCGTGTTGCCGTCCGAGAGCATTCCCTGCAGGTATCCGTACGGACAGATTGTCGTGCAGAATCTCTGCCGCAGGAACGCAAAATCCAGAAAGGCCAGAACCGTCGTCGCCGCCCCGGAGATGCCCCCCGCGGTCACGACATCGAGATCGAGCAGGCGGGCCAGCAGGTCGCGCGGCTCTACGAAATAGGCGATGAACACAAACGCCACAAAGACGCTTGCCACTAACACGACCGAGTAGAACGCCGTCTTGACGACAAGCTCACGCCGTTTGAGCGGCCACCTGATGTAGTACTTGGTCATGTACCGCCGCAGGCGCCGCTCCAGCCATAAGGAGGCCTCGCTGAAGATCATCTGCGGGCACATGTAGCTGCAATACACTCGCCCGTACACCATCGCCGCCGCCGTGACGACGAAGAGCAGAAACATCATGGCGAAAAAGATGATCCCGAACTCGTTGATCCACAGTTCGTACCCCGCGAAGTAGAAGCGCTGCCTGGGGATGTCAAACCGCATGAGGTTGAAGAACGGAAGGGCGCAGAAGATCAGGAAACAAACCAGATGAATCCACTTGCGAAAGCGGTGATAGGAGGAGTCGGGCGGCGCGTGGCGTTGGACGGGACGCGGTTTGGCTGAGGTGCTGCTTCCCATATTGTCAGGTCCCTATCAGTGATGATGACCACCCGCCAAAGTGACAGGCGTCCATCCGCGCCAAATCAGAAAGATCCCCATCGCGGTCACGCAGACGCCTGCCCAGCGGGTCGTGCGCCCGGCAAACCAGCGACCGGCAAAACCCGAAAAAAGGCCTAATGCCACCAGCGGCGCCGCCGTGCCCAAGCCGAACATCAGCATGCTGGCGGCTCCACTCCATCCATCGCCGGCCGCCACCGATTTGAGCAGAGCGGCGTAGATCAGGCCGCACGGCAGGAAGCCCAGCAACAGCCCCATGCCGAACTTCGTTCGCACGGCAGGCGACTGCAGCAGCCTGCCCGCCGCCCGCGAGAGCCAGGAGGCCGGCCCGATCCTCACCAGCGAAGAGCCGCGGACCAGGTCCATCATCAGCAAGCCGGCAATCACCATGAAGATGCCGGCGACGAGCGCCGCGGTGTTCTCGATACCCGCGAGGCGCCCCGCCCACGTCATGCCCGCGCCTAGACAACCGGCCGCCGCACCCAAGGACGCGTAGGTCGTCACGCGGCCCAGATGATAGGCGATGTGAGCCGCCGCCTGACGCGCGCGGGGCTGGGCGGCCATGGGAATTCCGAACGAGAGCACCAACGGCCCGCACATCTGCACGCAGTGCAGGCTGCCGGCCAGCCCCAACCCGAACATCATCGCAAAGTCGGCGGCATTCATAGCGCGGAGCGTTCGTAGATCAACCTGGAATTTCTGACCGGGATGTTCACGCACTCCCGTTCGAATTCGAAGCGCTGCATGGTGATGGCGTGCGTGGGACAACGCGAGACGCACATGGCGCAACGGATGCAGGTGGATTCGTCTTTCATCATGACGCCGCCGAGCGCGTTCAACTGTTCCGCGGGCAACGCCTTGAACCGGTCGACGGGCAAGCCGAAACTTGCCGCCGCCATTGCCATGAATCCATCCTCCGATTTCAGTTGGCCCAAGCCCATCAGGCGGATCAGGTTCTCCGGGCAGATGTCGACACAGCCGTTGCAGGCAATGCAGATTGCCGTGTCGAACACGGTGTTGACGTTGCAGCGCAGGCAGCGCGCGGCCTGGCGGCGCGCCGCCGCTTCCGGATAGCTTTCCTCGACAATGTCAACCGACGCCTGCCGCCGCTCCGCCTCGATCACCGGGGGTTCCGCCCGTCGGATCCGCGGCCAGTCTTCGGCCATGGTGTATGCGGCGGGAATCCATTTCCTGTTCACCACGACATCCGTTCGCGATCCGCGCAGAAAATCGTGCATCGACCTCGCCGCGATCTGCGCCGAGGCCACGGCATGAATGAACAATCTCGGCCCGTGCGCAATGTCTCCGCAAGCGAACACGTCCGGGGCGGTCGTCTGGTACGTGTCCGGATTCACCTTGATCAACCCGCGCACGCTCTCGACGCCGTCCTCGGGAGCCAGGAACGACAGGTCCGAGGTCTGGCCGATGGCAAACAGGATGGTGTCCGCTTCGATGTCGAGGACATCCGAGTCGTCGAACGCCGGATTGAAGCGTCCGTTCGCGTCGAACACCGAGGAGCACTTGACGGTGCGCAGGGTGAGGGTCCTGTTCTTACCGGACAGGATCTCTTTGGGCCCGCGCCCGTTATGGAGGTGAATTCCTTCTTCTTCGCCCTCGTCGATCTCGCGCTGGTCGGCAGGCATCTCGATGCGCCCCTCGAGACAAACGACGTGCACCTGCTTGTCGCCGCTCATCCGCAATGCCGAACGGGCGATATCGTAGGCCGTCTTTTCGCCGCGCTCCATCTCCGCTTCCGACTCCTCGCGGGTGGCGTCGGATTCCACCGGCCGTAGGGCCGAACGCGCCACGTCGTAGGCGACATTGCCGCCGCCAATCACGACGATGCGCTTGCCGAGCGGCAGGGGTTTTCCTTCGTTGAACGTGCGGAGGAAGTCGAGACCGTCGTAGACGTTGGGCAGGTTGGCGCCGGGAATCGGCAGTTTCCGGCCTTTCGGGAGGCCGACTCCGAGGAAGATCGCGCGGTACCCCTCGCGCCGCAATTCTTCGAGTGTGAAATCGCGCCCGAGCTTCATATTGCATTTCAGCTCGACGCCCATGGCCACGATGGCCTGGATCTCCGCGCGGACGAGTTCACGGGGCAGGCGGAACACCGGCACGCCGACGGTCAACATGCCGCCCGGCTCGGAGTAGGCTTCAAACACCGTGACGCGGTAGCCGATCCGCGTCAGGTCGTGCGCGACGGTCAAGCCCGAAACCCCGCCGCCGATCACCCCGACGCATTCATAGTCGCCGCGATTCGGCGGCAGCATCCGTTGGTTGCAGCCGGCCTGATAACCGGCATAACCGCCGCTTTCGGGCCCGTACTTGTCGGTCACAAAACGCTTGAGGGCCCGAATCGAGATCGGCGCGTCGAGAGATCCGCGGCGGCAGTTGACTTCGCATGGCGCGCCACAAACCCGCCCGCAAATGGAGGCGAACGGGTTGGTGGCGCGCGCGATGCGATAGGCGTCGGGGTACCGCCCCTCCGCAATTGCCGTCACATAACCGCAGGCATCGGTATGAACCGGACATGCGTCCTGGCACTTGACCATCCGCATCCAGTAATCGGTCGAGTCCGGCGGTTGAATCTGTACGAGCGACATGGTTCCCCTGTTGCCGTCAGTCGTCGTGCGGCTTCTTGTACGCAAACGCGATCATCGCCGCGAAAAACGCGGCAGCCATGGCTGCCACCGCGTACATGAACACTTCGGAGGTCTGGGTCACGCGGTTGAACTGCTGCACCAGAGTGCCGCGATCCGAGTGGTTCGTCTCGCCGTAGAGGTACACAATCAGGTACACGATTGTGGACGAGGCAATCACGATGTAGGAAGCTTTCAGGAATCCCGGGACGCCGGTCCCCTTCCGTTCCGTGATCCACCCTCCGGCATATTCCTTGGTGTCCTTAACCTCTGCCATTGGATTCCTCCTCATCGCCGAGCATTTGGTACTTCACCTCTTCGCTCCGGGCGTCCCAATACCCGTCCTGGAACGACCGGACGAAAAAAAACACGGCTCCGATCAGAAATATGAAAAAGAGTGAATAGGAAAAGAAGATACTCGGATAAACATAGTCCTGCAACATATCCCTTACCTCATTTCTCGAAATCATGATCCGGGCGCCAGTTCTTGGCCCGGCCCAGCGTCTGTAAGTAAGCCACCATTGCCGCGAACTCCTGCTCGTTCCCGGCAATCCAGGGATAGGGCGGCATCACGGAACCGGGTACCAGGTCCCTCGGATTCCGGAAATGCGTCTTGTGCCACTGAGTGTCGTACTTGCCGCCGACGCGGGAAAGATCCGGACCTGTTCGCTTGGTGCCGAACAGGTGCGGGCTGTCGTAAACGAATTCGTCCGGGGTCGAGATCGG
>JBJXGR010000087.1:0-10752 GCA_046160045.1 Bryobacteraceae bacterium | reverse complement strand
ACGCGGGCGATCTGGCAGAGGATCCAGGCACGCTCCTCGGTCTGCGCAACTCCCGTGAGGCGCAAGGCCGAATTCAGCCATTCGAGGGCGCCCACAGGATCGCCGTAGACTTCACGAAGAAGAGCGCCGCGAACCATGCCCCCCAGATTGCCACGACGCATATCGATCATCCACTGGGCCTCGGTCTCGGCTTTCTGGTATTGCCCAAGGGCCATGTACGCCTCGGCGAGCAGTCCGTAGATCTGAACGTCGTCGGGGATCCGCTGGTTGAGCTTGCGGCCGAGGTCGATCGCCTCTTCATAACGGTGGCGCGCGTTGAGGACGGTAACGCGGGCGCGCAGGGCTTCGATCGAATCCTTCTCGATACCGAGCGCCTGGTCGATGGAGCGCTCCGCCCGATCCAGGTATTGCGGGTCCGACGTTTCGCGGGCGCGGCGCAGAAAGCCCATGGCCACGTCGGCGAGCGGCTGAGCGCGCCGGGGGTCCCGCTGCGCGGCCTGTTGCGCCATCTGGATCTCCCGTTGGGCGGGCGATAGGGTCGCGGCTGGATCCGCGGCGAGCGCTGCGGCGACAAACACAAATGGAAGGAAACGTCGGATCATCGTTAGCTCCTTACTGAATGCAGGGCAGCCGTGCCGGTTAACGACGGCTGCCCTGTGATCATTCGAGACTTACTGAGTGGGGCAAAGCTTGTTGGCCTGCGCCCAACAACCGCTCTCGCCCGGGTCAATGTGACGGCGATCGCGCCCGTTCTGCGAAAAGGCTACGTACGGAAAGGTCTCCTGGTATGGCAGGTCATTGGCGTTGACGCCATCGCCGAGCGCATTGTGCGGACGCCCTGCGAATTGCCCTCCCGCGAGCACGCCGGCGACGACGCGCAACGCGATGTCGGTGACGTCATCGGAGACACGCCGGCCATTCGGGAATCCGGCCGCGTCGCCGGCGAGCAATCCGATACGTTTGCGATTCGCCGCCGGCGTCGGCGGAACCGCGGTGTTCAGCCGAAGCAGGTCGGCGACGGGACCTGCCGGCGTGCCCTGCGGCGCGATCGGTGGAGCGTACGTCACCAGGGGCAGCAGGTCGGTCCGCGGCGGCGCCGGAATGGGGAAACCGTAGATCGCGTTGAGGACGCGAGCCAGCACCGGGTCGAGTGCAAAGCTGGCGAATTGCGAATCGTCCTTTGGCTCGGACATGCTGAACTTGTCTTTGGAGCCGGTACCGATAATCAACTCGTTGATCAACGGATTGCCCATCCGCTGGACCTGGTGCAGGGGCCCCTCCGTCGTGAGCGGGTCGGGAGAGCGGCGGATGGTGACGCGCGGCCGGTAGGTGGCGCCCCACGTGCCGATCACGGGCTTATTCGGTCCGCTCGTGAGCTGGGCGATCGGGACTTCGATTGCGATAGCGTTTACGTTAAAGCCCGAAACCGTGTCCGCCGTGTAGTTATTCTCGTCGTCGAGGTCCTGGAGGGTGCTCACCAACCCGGGAACGCCGAGGTAGGACCCGCCCGCGACGAGGTTCACGGAATCGAACGTGGCGCCGAGGGCGATGTAAAACGGATCGTCGACGGTACCGGCAAATACGCGGACTCCATTGCCGAGCGAGTAAATCCCCTGCTTGGCCAGGGACGGGTAGTCAGGCATGGTCCGCGGCCCGACATTGGAAGGAACGGCGTACAACGCGCGCTCGGTCGAGATGTCCTTGCGCGTCGCCGTAGCGCCATACCCTTCCACCCGAGTGACGGTGTACCGTTGGCGCAGGCTGAATCCGGCAGCGCCCGGGCCGTCGAGAGAGGTGATCGCGGGCGGAATCAGGGCTTGGCCCGCGCCGGAGGGAGCGTTAGCCGCCGCTGGAATTCCACTGCCGGCTCCGATAAAGCCCACCGGAATCCCGGGAGCGCGGATTTCGGTTTGGAAGCGGAATTCGTAAGTGATATCTTCGAGCGCATCGTAGTCGTTGTCGATCTTGATGCTGTACACAATGTCCGGGTCGAACGGAAAGTAGTTGGGGCCGTTGCCCGGCTCGAGAAGGGGATCGACGTTCAGAATGAACGTCACCTTGGTCGGATCATCATAGCTGACAAAGGCGAACCAGTCGGTGATGTCCGCGGTGCGATCGAGGGAGGTAATGGGGGCCTCGCGGTGGTTGGCCGGAAAGGCCGCGGGAGGCCCGACCATCAACATAGCGGCCAACAGGGCCACCTGCTGTTTGATCTGCATTGTTTGTTCTCCTTGCAATGTTGCGCCGTCTTCGGCACATCCATCACTACGACGGCCCGGGTGGAAGCGGATTCGAAGAAAGGAAAAAAAGGGCTGGAAATCCGGCCCTTGCGGCTGTGATCTGAGTTGATTTTACGGGAGCGTGACCACGCGGGCCATCGTGATGGCGGAGTTTTCCATGAGCTGAGTCAGAACCGCGTCGCCCACCAACTCGTCAGTGGTCACGACCGACACGGCTTCCAGCGGTTCGCCCGGGGTTGCGCTCTCGCGCCGGCCGAGCGAAAAGTTGGCGATGTTGACGCCATTCCGGCCAAGCACCGTTCCCACGTGGCCGATGACGCCCGGCACATCGTGATTCCGCATGAAGATCACGTGCCCTTCGAGCGGAGCCTCGATATAGATATTGTCGGCCCGAACCAGGCGCGGCTTTCCCATCAGCACGGTGCCTTCGACTCCCGCGCTGCCCGAATCGGTCTCGAGTTCCACCAGCACCGAATCGGAGAAGACACCTCGCGGCTCGTGCCGCTCGGCGATCTCCCAACCCCTTTGGGCGGCGACGTGCATCGCGTTCACGACATTCGCCCGTCCTTCGGTTGACCGCTGCAACAAACCGGCCAGAGCGGAGCTTCGCACCAGGCTGGTATTCATTTCCGCCAGCTTACCGTAATACGTAACCCGGACGGTTTTTGGATTTCCGACGGCGATGTGCGCGGCCAGATTGCCCAGCCGTTCGGCCAGCGCGATATACGGTCCGACCGCCCGGTATTGCTCGGGCGAGATGGCGGTCATGTTGACGGCGTTGATCGCGACGCCGCTCCGCAGATACTCGGAAACCTGCTCGGCGATGCGGACTCCCACGATCTCCTGGGCCTCTTCCGTGGATCCTCCGATGTGCGGCGTGGCAATCACCGATTCGATCTCAAACAACGGGAAAGTCGCCGGAGGCGGCTCCACGGAGAACGCGTCCAGCGCGGCGCCGGCCACTTTCCCGGAAGAGAGTGCGGCCTGCAGCGCCTCTTCGTCGATCAGTTCGCCCCGGGCACAATTGATGATCCGGACTCCGTCCTTCATCCTGGCAAAGGCGTCGCGCCCGATCATGCCCTGCGTTTCCGGCGTCAGCGAGAGATGCAGGGTGATGTAGTCGCACTGCTCGTAAATGGCGTCGAGCGAGGCGAGCTGAACATCCAGGTCGCGAGCGATCTGGGAAGTGACGTAGGGATCGTTGGCCACGATCTTCATTTCGAAGGACCGCGCGCGGCGCAGTACTTCGCGGCCGATGCTGCCCAGGCCGATGATGCCAAGCGCCTTGCCACGAAGTTCATTGCCGAGCAGATTCTTCTTCTCCCACTTGCCGGCTTTGGTGGTGGTATTCGCCTTGGGAATCTGTCGCGCCATAGCGAGCATCAGGGCCATGGTGTGCTCGGCGACGGACACGGCGTTGCCGCCCGGCGTATTCATGACGAGGACGCCGGCGGCGGTCGCCGCTTCCAAATCCACATTGTCGACGCCCACACCGGCGCGGCCGATGACCCGCAATTTCGGGGCCTTCGCCAGGACTTCCGGGGTAACCTGCACGGCGCTGCGGACGAGCAGCGCGTCCGCGTCCCCAAGGTGACTGTGGAACTCCTTGGGACTCGACGTAATCACGTTCCAACCCGGCTCGCGGCGCAGAACGGCAAGACAGGCTTCGGAGACTTTTTCGGCGACCAGGATGTTCATCGTCTTCTCAGCCCCTCGCAACCGCGGGCAGGCCGATCGCCGCATCCGCGTAGATGCGTTCGACGGCGGCGACGCCCTTGCCAAACTCCACCGGATAGCCGTTCGAGTGCAGAATCAACTCCAGTCCGGCGACGACCGCGAACAGATCGGCGAAATCGAAATAGCCGAGGTGAGCGATGCGGAAGATCTGCCCCTTCATCGAGCCCTGTCCGTTGGCGATGATCGCGCCGAAACGGCTGCGGAATTCCTTGACAATGACGCTCGAATCCAGCCCCTTCGGGGCCGTGACGGAGGTGACCGAGGAACCGGGCGATGAAGCCGCAAACAGCTCCAGACCCAGCGCGGTGACGGCCGCCCGCGTGGCTTGGGCCAGCATTTGGGCGTTCTCGATCAGATGCGCCATGCCCACCTGGCGGATATACTTGAGCGCGGCGTCGAGCGCCAGGATCAGCGACGTGGACGGCGTCCAGCTGGATTCGCCCTTGTCGCCGTTCTTCTTTTCCTTCTTCAGGTCGAAATAGAAGTGCGGCAGCGTCGAGGATTCACAGGCTTTCCACGCCTTCGCGCTGACGGAACAGAACGCAAGGCCAGGCGGGATCATGAAGGCCTTCTGAGAACCGCCGATGACGACATCGAGTCCCCAACCGTCGATGTCGAGGGGCATCGTGCCCAGGCCGGTGATGGCATCGATGACCAGCAGGGCGTCCGTGCCGGATACCACCTTCCCCATGCCCTCCACGTCAAATGCCGCTCCGGTCGAGGTTTCCGACGCCTGCAGGTAGACCGCCTTGACCCCCGGATTCTTCTGAAGAGCACCGGCAACCTCGGCCGGCGGGATGACTTTTCCGTATTCCGTCTGTAATACGATTGTATTCAGGCCGTAAGCCCTGGTAATTTCCGCCCAGCGTTCACCGAATTTTCCGGCCGAACAAACCACGACAGTATCTCCGGCGGAGAGTAGATTCGATACGGCGGCGTCCATGGCGCCCGTGCCCGATGCCGCGAACATCACGACATCGTTAGACGTCCCCATGACTTCTTTCAGGCCGGTCAGCGCCGACTTATACACACTGCGAAAGTCTTCCGTGCGGTGGTGCAGATCCGACGCCATCATGGCATGCAGCGCCGGCGGATAGAGAGGGGTCGGCCCCGGGGTCAAAAGACGTTGCTTCTTTATGTACATGGTCGGACGTTTTTTCTAGAATAGCAGATCATGGCATTACTCGAACGCATTCAGAAGGACATGACGGAGGCGATGAAGGCCCGCGATGAGCCCCGTCTCAGCGCGCTGCGGATGATCAAGGCGGCGTTGATGAAACACAAAGTCGACTCGATGAAGGAGCTGGACGAGGCGGCCGAAATGCAGATCCTGAAGAGCCTGATGAAGCAGCGCCAGGATGCGGCGGAGATGTTCCGCAAGGGCGGGCGGGCCGAGCAGGCGGATAAAGAAGAGGCGGAACGGGTCCTCATCGAGACCTTCATGCCGGCCGCGGCGAGCGACGAAGAGATCGATGCCGCCATCACCGCCGCGATCGAAGAGACCGGCACAAGCTCCATCAAGCAGATGGGCGTGGTCATAAAGGCCGCGCAGGCCAAATTGGCCGGTAAGCGCGCCGATGGCAAGACCCTCAGCGAGAAGGTGCGGGCGCGCTTGAGCTGAGTCCCTGGTATAGTCAACATTTCAACGCGCCGAACAGGAGCCACGATGAGTTCACAGCCGTTCCGTCCGTACGTGCCCGAGCATGTCCAGATGAAGGAGTTCACGGTCCGTGCGGTCCTCCTGGGACTGGTGCTGACGCTGGTGCTGGGGATGGCCAATGCCTACCTGGGCCTGAAGGCCGGTATCACCATCGCGGCTACGTATCCGGCGGCGGTTGTCAGCATGGGCGTCCTGCGCCGGATGAAAGGCACGATTCTCGAAGAGAACCTGGCGCGAACCGCCGGATCGATCGGCGAATCGGTGGCCGCGGGTGCGATCTTCACGCTGCCGGCCTTTGTGATCGCCAAGGCTTGGCCGTCATTCGCCCCGGGAGACGCGTACTGGAAGTCGACGGCGCTGATGACCGTCGGCAGTCTGCTGGGCGTGCTGTTCGTCTCGCTGGTGCGGCGCGTGATGGTGGAGGATCGCGAACTTCCGTTTCCGGAATCGGTGGCCGCCGCGGAGATTCACAAGGCCGGCCAGCGCGGAGGTTCGGCCGCGAAATTCCTTTTCTACAACATGGGATGTGGCGCCTTGATCCAGACCCTGGCCGAGTTACACCTGTTCCGCGACGGCCTGGATGTACCTGTGGCAATCGGTAAACTCGGCCAGAGCACAGTGCCGCTTGGCGGCGGCGCGAACGCACTCAGGCTCCCGGCGGGCGGCACGTCGATCCTCTCCCTGCCGAAAATTTCTCCCGCCTATGTCGGGGTCGGCTACATTATCGGACCCAAACTGGCATCCCTGAATTTCGCCGGTGGCGTGCTGGCGTGGGGATTGATGGTGCCGCTGCTGATCTACTTCCTCGGTCCTCAACTCCAGGCCACGCTGCCGGCGGGTGCGGGCGAGGCCGATTGGGAGCGTCTGTCGAACTCGGTGTGGCGGTACGTCGTGCGGCCCATCGCGGTAGGCGGCATGCTGGTGGGCGCCACGTTCACGCTGTTTCGCATGCGCAAGAACCTCACCGCCGGCCTCGGCCGCGCCTTCGCCGAAGTGCGCGGCGGCCACGGACCGGCGAACGCCAGCCGCACCGAGCGGTATATGAGTTCCAAGTCGGTTCTCTCGTTGATCGGCGTGATCTTCCTGGCGATGGTGGGACTCTACATCTACCTTTCCGGAACGGTCATCGGCGGCACGGTGGCCGCCGTGGTGATGCTGATTATCGGATTCTTCTTCGCGACGGTATCGGGCTATCTGGTCGGGGTCATCGGATCGACCAACAATCCGATCTCGGGCCTGACGCTCTCGACCCTGATCATCGCCGCGCTGCTCATGGTCTCAATCGGCGTGTCCGGACCGAGCGGCGTGCTGGCCGTGCTGGGCGTGGCGGCGGTAGTGTGCGTCTCCTCTGCTGTCGCGGGCGAACTGCTGCAGGACTTCAAGGTCGGATACATCCTGGGTGGCACGCCTCGGACAATCCAACTGGTCGAACTGCTGGCCGTGGTTGTCGCGAGCCTGGCCATGTATTATCCGCTGTTCGTGCTGCACGAGGGCAACATCCGGGAGGGCGGGATCGGGTTCGGCGACCGGAACCTCTCGGCCCCGCAGGCCGGTTTGATGGCTCTGCTGGCCGAAGGGATCGTGGGCGGACAGATGGCCTGGCCGCTGGTCGGGGTGGGCATGCTGATGGGCATCGCGATGATCATGTCCCAGGTCCGCAGTCCGATGCTGATCGCGGTGGGCATGTATCTGCCCGTGGAAACGACGTTCGCCATCTTTGTGGGCGGTGCGTTCCGCTGGTTGATGGACAGCGCGGCGGCGCGGCGCGGCTTCAATGAAGCGCAGAAGGCGCGGGTGGAGAATGTGGGCATTCTGGTCGCGTCCGGGCTGATTGCCGGCGAGGCCATGATCGGCCTGTTGAAGGCGACCTACGTGTATTTCGTCGGCACGCTGCCGTCGCTGGTGGCCCATCCTTCCTACGTGGTGGGGCTGGGCGTGTTGTTTGTGATCGCGGTGCTGCTGATTCGCACGCCGCTCGCAAATGCCGGCAGTCCGGACGAACCGGCGCCGCCAACCGCCATGATGTAGCCGTGGAACGTACGCTCGATAACGGCAAGCGGATTCGTCTCGTTCTGGGCGACATCACCAGAGTGCCCGTAGACGCGATGGCCAACGCGGCCAACTCCGCGCTGGCCGGAGGCGGTGGCGTCGATGGCGCCATCCACCGCGCCGGCGGTCCTTCCCTGATGCGCGAACTCGACGGGATCCGGGCGCGCATCGGAAGCTGTCCGACCGGTTCGGCAGTGGCGACAACGGCCGGAAATCTCCCTGCCAAGTGGGTCTTTCACGCGGTCGGCCCGATCTATCGCGGCGGCGCGCATCGGGAAGCGGAGTTGCTGGCCTCGTGTTACCGCGAGTGCCTGCGGCTTGCCGGCGAGTGTCAGGCGCGAACCATCAGCTTTCCCTCCATCAGCACGGGAGTGTATGGCTATCCGGTCGAAGAGGCGGCTTGCGTGGCGGTGGGCGCGGTGGTCGAAATCCTTGCCGATCCCACATCGAGCGTGGAGGAAGCGATCTTCGTGCTCTTCGACCGCGGCACGTTCGACGCCTACGCTACCGCGCTCGGCGGCTATAATCGGGCTTGAGCGCAATGTGTTTTGCGTCGGGAGCCCTCCCTTGCGGTCGGGGAGGAAAGCCCTCCCTTGCGGTCGGGCCTCGGATATAAGTCCATGCGAAAGCGCGTCCTCCTCAGTCTCGGCGTGGCCACTCTGCTGGTGTTGGTAGCACTGGTCGTGTGGCAAGTCTCCTTCAACCTGGACGAGTACGGCCCGGCCGACATCGGCCAGACCTTTATCTTCTGGGCCGTCTCCACGCTCGTCTTTGTCCTGACGATGGTGCTGGGCTTCATTCTCTTCAGGACCGGCCTGCGGCTGTACCTCGAACGGCACAAGGACCTGGAGGGTTCCCGCATCCGCTCGAAGCTGTTCTTTGGCGCGTTTGCGCTCAGCTTTCTCCCCGTCTGCTTCCTGGTCGTATTCAGCTATGCGCTGCTGAATCGAAACCTGGAGAAATGGTTCGCCCGGCCGGGCGAACAGTTGAAGATCGATTACATCGCGGTCGCCAAAGCGATCGACGGCCAAATGAAGGACAAGCTGTCGCTAACGGCTCGACTGCTCGGTCAGCGGCCGGAGCTTACGCAGATCATCGACGGGAAGCCGGCGCCGCGTTTCCTCGAACTGTTCGCAAAAGAGTACGGTCTGGCGGCGATCGAGATCCGGGAACTGAATCCCGAGAACGCCGTGATCGGGAGATACGGAAGCAGAGACGCCCTGGCGCGGCCGCCCAGAGGCGTCTCCCTCTGGAGCCAAACCGTGACCTCCGGCGATGGACGGCAGTTCGGGCTGGCGCTCGCCATGGAGACGCCGCTCGACCTTGCAGCCACCGAAGCGCGCATTTCCCGATACCTGGCCGAGATCGGCAAGCTCGACGCGGAGAAAAAATGGCTGCGGTCGTTCTACATCCTGATGCAGGCGCTGATCGCCCTGTTCGTGCTGTTTCTTTCCACCTGGATCGCCCTATTCCTGGCGAAGCAGATCAGCAACCCGATTTCGGCTCTGTTGAAGGCAGCCGATGAAGTGGGCGAGGGCAACTTCCACTATCGCGTCGATGTGCGCGCGATCGACGAACTCGGGCGTCTGGTGCGCGGCTTCAACGCCATGACGTCGCAACTGGAATCCAACAGCCGCGAACTCGACGCGCGCCGGCGCTTTACTGAAGCGATCCTCGAGAGCATCCCCACCGGCGTCCTCTCGCTCTCTCGTGACGGGACTATCCAGCGTGTCAACCGCGCTCTCAAGCAGATCTTTCCGGAAGAGCAGGTGGCCCGGGCGCAGCGACTGGAAGATCTGTTCAGCCGCGAGGATTCCGCCGAAATGCGGTATCTGATGAAGCGCGCCCGCCGGACAGGACTGGCCTCGCGCGAGTTCGACCTGAACACAGGACGGCAGACTCTTCACATTTCAGCTACGGTGGCCGCGCTCGATGACAAGGTGACCTCCGGTTTTGTGCTGGTGCTGGAGGACTTGTCGGATCTCCTGCGGGCACAGAAGGCCGCGGCCTGGAACGAAGTGGCGAGGAGAATCGCGCACGAGATCAAGAACCCGCTGACCCCGATCGCCCTATCCGCCGAGAGGATCAGCCGGCAGGCGGACCGGTTGGCCGCGCGCCCCGACGCTGCGTCCGCCCTGGAAGATCTGCGGCGCATCGCCACGGAGTGCGCGGCCACCATCAGCACGGAAGTGGAATCGGTCAAGCGGCTGGTGGATGAGTTCGCGCGGTTCGCGCGCTTTCCCGCGGCAAAGCCGGTTCGCGCGGACCTGAACGAAGTGGTGGAAAGCGCCATATCCATTTTCGATGGGCGCCTTGAGGACGTGAAGGTGCGAGTAGACTTGACGCCGGGTCTGCCTGCCGTGGCGCTGGACCGGGAGCAATTCAAACGCGTCGTGGTCAACCTCGTCGACAACGCCGCCGAGGCCATGCACGATTCGCCGCTCAAGGAACTGCGAGTGGCGACCCTGCTGGAAGGCCCCGGCGTCGTCGCCTTGATGGTGACCGACACGGGATGCGGCGTCTCCGCCGACGACAAGGAAAAACTGTTCCTGCCTTACTTCTCGACCAAAGGCCGCGGCACGGGCTTGGGACTCGCCATTGTGAATCATATTCTTTCCGAGCACGGGGCAACGATCCGCGTCGAAGACAACAAGCCGTCGGGAGCTTCCTTCCTGATCGAGATCCCGGCGCTGCTCGACGGCGAAGGGGACAGTCCGGCCGAGGCGGCGGATCCCGCGCTGGTGAAGCACGCATGAATGGTGCGCGGGTGTTGATCGTCGACGATGAGCCGGGGATCCGGCAGTCTCTGAGCGGCGTTCTGGAAGACGAGGGCTGCCAGGTCACGACCGCGCCCAGCGGCGAGCAAGGGCTCGATCTCTTGCGCGAAGGACTGCACGAACTGGTGTTCCTGGACATCTGGCTCCCGGAGATGGACGGCATGGAGGTCCTCTCGCGGATCCAGGAGATGCCGCTGGAGGAGCGTCCGGCGGTGGTGATGATCTCCGGGCACGGCACCATCGAGACCGCGGTTCGGGCTACCAAGCTTGGCGCTTTCGACTTTCTCGA
>JBJXGR010000086.1:0-5632 GCA_046160045.1 Bryobacteraceae bacterium | reverse complement strand
CTTTTGCCAGTTCACGAGCAATCGCAATCGATTCAAAGCGATATCGAGGAGGAGCCATGGCTACCGGATCAGTCCCGTGGTTCACACCGCGCGAAAGACCAGCACTGCGTTTAGCCCACCGAACGCGAACGAGTTCGAAAGCGCGTACTCGACTTTCGCGTCGCGCGCCGCATTGGGAATGACGTCGAGATCACATTCTGGATCGGGCGCGGTAAAGTTGGCCGTGGGCGGCAGGACTCCATGGTGCAGCGCCAGAACGGAAGCGGCCGCCTCAATCGCGCCCGCCGCGCCGAGCGTGTGCCCGTGCATCGACTTGGTCGAACTCACTAGAAGCCTGCCCGCGTGAGGCCCGAACACCTTGCGGATCGCCGCGCACTCGGTTGCATCGTTCGCGGCGGTCGCCGTGCCGTGGGCGTTGATGTAACCCACGGCATCCCCCGCCACGCCGGCGTCGCGAAGGGCCGCCTCCATGGCGCGCGCCGCTCCGTCCGTCGAGGGCTGCGTGATGTGGTGCGCATCGGCGGACATGCCGAAGCCCACAATCTCCCCGTACACTCTGGCGCCGCGGGCCATGGCGCGATCGAGCGGTTCCAGCACTAGCATCGCTCCCCCCTCCCCCAGGATCATGCCCTTCCGGTCCAGGGAGAACGGCCGGCACGTGTCGGGAGCCACCACCCGCATCGCCTCCCACGCTTTCAGATGGCCCAGACTGAATGGCGCTTCGCTGCCGCCCGCGATCGCCATCTCCGCCGCGCCGTTTCTCACCATCCAGAACGCTTGCCCGAGAGAGTGATTCGCGCTCGAACACGCCGTCGAGATCGTGAAGCACGGCCCCGTCAGCCCCAGATCCATACTGATATGGCTGGCGCCCGCGCTGGACATGACACGCGCTACCGTCAGCGGATGAACCCGCGGCCGGCCTTTCTTGTACAGTTCGACGAACTCCGCGTCTTCACTGGTCTGTCCGCCCACGCAGGCCCCGGCAACCACCGCTGTCTGCTGCTTCAGATCGGCCGTCCATTCGATCCCGGCGTCAGCTACGGCTTCGCGCGCCGTCACTACCGCGAACTGCGCGAAACGGTCCAGAAACTCGACGCCCTTGGAGTCAAAGTGCCGCAGAGGATCGAAACCGCGCACCTCCGCCGAGTTGGCAAACCGGAGATCCGCCCCGTTCACGGCTTGGAGAGGACCAATGCCCGGACGTCCTTCCCGTAAGGCCTGCCAGAATTCGTCGCGGTTGAGTCCAATGGAAGAGATGACGCCGGCTCCCGTGATCGCGACCCGCCGCGTCATGAGGTAACGGCTGCATCCCCGGAGCCCTCGATCAACTTTTGAACTCCTTCGACAATGTCGCGAATCGAGCGAATGGCCTTGGCCTGCTCGTCCGGGATGGTAATATCGAACTCGTTCTCCAATGCAAAGAGAATATTGACGCCGTCCATGGAATCAATACCCAATTCCTCAAAGGAGCTGTCTATCGATACTCTTTCACGCGCCAGCTTCTGGGTGGCGGCGATCACGTCCAGGATGCGATTGGTCAATTCTTCGGCCATAGTAAAGAACTCACAGTTCGGAATTCGAAGCCCTCCCGCCTCAACAAAGGAATCAGGCGGCGGACGGCTTCGAGCGTCGGAGAGATATCCGGATCGGGATCGAGTTCGCGCCCGTCGTGCAGGCACACAATGGCCCCGTTGCACGACGCCGACAGAACGCGGCCGGCGATCTGGTCCGCCGGCAGTTTCCAGTCCAGCGCGAGCACGGTCCACATCACGCTCAAGACACCCAGCCTCCTCTGGATGCCCCGCATGCCGAACCAGCGGACACCGTAGGGCGGACGGCACAGGGTGGGACACACCCCGGTATGCTCTTGGATGCTTTCCTGCGCCCGGCTCAACTCCTGTTCAATGAAAGACACAGATCGCAGCCAGAACCTCGCGTGCGAGTACGAATGGTTCGCGATCTCATGTCCGCTCTCAGCCACCGCCCGCGCGATCCCGGGATGCCGGTCGACGTTGGCGCCGCACATGAAGAAAGTGGCGGCAACGTGCTCTTCGCGTAATAACGACAACAGCTGAAGCGTGCCGGGAGTAGGGCCATCATCAAAAGTCAATGCGATCTCCCGCCGGTGTCTGGGTCCGCGATAGGCTGATGGGCCGAGCAGTGACGAATACGGACTTCGCACCACATAGGTCATCAGCGCGGCGCCTGCCGCGATCGCGCCTGCCGACCCGATCATGAAGCGCGATTGTAACATGGGCGCCCTCACTGCCCGGCGCCTTCGACCGGCGGCGGGACGTGCAACTTTTGCGCCCACTGCACAAGCCCCTGCCACGTACCCGCTTCGAGCGGGATTCCGTTGCGCCGCCGCTCCTGTTCGGCTCGCAGCTCAGGTTCTCCCGCCACCAGGACTTCGTCGTACCCTTTGGCCGGCGCCGTCGATTTGACTTCGCGAATCAGTCGGTCCATCCGGCTTTTGAACTCCGCCACCGGCAGGAATCGGTCGATCTCGATGCCCACGAAGCACTGGCTCACTCGAAACGGCCGGTTGCGTATGCGCAACCCGCCCAACTCCGTGGCCATGGCTCCGCCGCTCAACACACCGCACAGGATCTCCACCATCAACGCCAGGCCGCTTCCTTTATATCCGCCGAGCGGCGAGATCAACCCCTTCATCGCGGTGGCGGTATCGTTGGTAGGCGTTCCGTCCGAATCCATGGCCCACCCATTGGGAATGGTGTGATGGCCGTTGACCATCGCCTTGTAGATCCGGTTGGCCGCCACCGTCGTGGTCGCCATGTCCAGCAGCCAGGGCTGCTCCTCGCCTCCGGGAACCGACATGCAGATCGGATTGGTGCCGACCCGCCCGACGCGTCCCTGCCATGGCGGAACCATCGGCGACGCGTTGCAGAAAACCAGGCCAATCAAACCCTGCGACGAGTATTTCTGCGCCCAGAACGCGGCGGCGCCGAAATGATTCGACTCCCGCGCCACAACCATGGAGAGGCCGTGCTCCCGGGCAAGCCGGACACCGTGATCGGTCGCGGCATCCGCCACCACCTGCCCCAGCGCATTCTCCCCGTCGTAATGCAATGAACCGCCCACCTCTGAAATGACCTTTCCTTTCGCCCGCGCGTTGACATCGCCCGCCAGAATCTGCTCGAGGTAGTAAATCAACAGGTTGACGCCGTGCGAATCCACTCCGCGCAGGTTGGCCGCGACCAGGGATTTGGCCGTGATGCGCGCCGCCTCCTGGGCAACGCCGGCGCCCCCTAGCAGGGACGCGGCGAAGTCCTCCAGGATCGCGCAGGGCGTCAGATGAACCGTCTCCACCATGCTTTTCGAGTGTAACCTGACTCCACCTCCACCCCTGAACCGAAGTCCTTCGCGGATTTGCTAACGTTGACCGGTGAGCACCTGTTTGTACGATCTGGATCCGGGTCCGGGGTGCCCGGAGACCGTCAACATGATTGTCGAGATTCCTCGCAACTCGACGAATAAATACGAGTATGACAAGGCCTCTGGCCTCTTCCGGCTCGACCGGCCGCTCTACTCCCCGATGCACTATCCCGGCGATTATGGCTTCATCCCCGGAACCATCGCCGACGACCGTGACCCCATGGACGTGCTGGTGCTGGTGGAAGAGCCGAGCTTTCCCGGCTGCCTGATCGAGGTTCGCCCCATCGGGCTTCTCAACATGACCGATAACGAGGAGGGCGACCAGAAGGTGCTGGCGGTCCCGACCCGGAACCCGCGCTACGACCAGGTCCACACGCTCGACCAGATCTTTCCGCATGTGCGCCGCGAGATCGAGCACTTCTTCACGATCTACAAGGAACTGGAGGGCAAAAGCACCCGAATGGACGGCTGGTTGCGCCCCCCGGAAGCGCGCGAGGCAATCTTGCGCGCCCGCCAATGCTACCTGGATGCGCGGGAGAGCCGGCCATAACCGGCAGGCGGATCTATCGGGAGTACACGGTGAGTTGCTGCTTCGCCGTCGACCGCCAGTCTTCAATCCCTGGCGCTCCCAGGCGATCGAAGAATCCGTGCAGATCCTGCCGCAGCTCTCCGGCCGCCTGTTGATAGGAAGGATCGTCCAGCCGGCTCTTCGTTTCGCCGGGGTCGGCCTCGAGATCGAAGAATTCGCTCGGCCACTCGCGCGTCCGCTCGATGTACTTCAGGTTTCGCGTCCGCACCGCGCGGACCATCGAATACTCGAAGTACAGGCGGTCGCGCCAGGGGATCTTTCGTCCCCGTACCAGACTCGCGTAGCTATGCCCCACGCGCTTCGGATCGTGCGGTGCGGCGACCCCGGTGTATTCCAGAATGCTGGGAAGGTAATCGTACGAGGAGACCAGGTGATCGACGACCGTCCCGGCGCGAATGCGCCGCGGATGATTCCAGATCAGAGGCACCCGGATGGACTCTTCGTACATGTTGAATGGCCACGTTCCGTTGCCCTTGCCCCACACGCCGTGATGACCGGCGTTGTATCCCTGATCGGCGGTAAACACCACCAGCGTGTCGTCGCGCAGGCGCATCTCTTCGAGCTTCCGGAGGACGCGCCCGATGTTGCGGTCCATCGCCGTGATGAGCGCGGAGTACGAAAGCATGCTTTCGCGATTCCCGTGGTGCTGCCGCAACCCCGGATTTTGCCAGGGGTGCGGCGGCGTGCGCGGAAAGCAGTCGAACTTCGCGCCGTCGTATGGCCGGCGGTCCTCTTCCGGCTGGAAGTCGAACGGCGTATGCGGCGCGTAAAAAGGCATCAGCAGGTAAAACGGATTGCCGGCTTTCTGTTTTTCCAGAAACTCGAGCGCGTAGTCGCCGATGGCGTTTTCCTTGAAGCCCTGGTACGCGATCCGCTCTCCGTTCTTGAGGTAGGTGGGATTGCGGTACGTGCCGCCGCCGCCCGGAACCGTTGCCCAGAAACTGAACCCCGCCTGCGGGCGGTCGTCCTGGCCCATGTGCCACTTGCCCACCATGCCCAGCGCGTACCCGGCTTTCGCGAGCGCTTCCGAGTAGGTGGGCTGCCCTTCCAGCCAGCGGCGCGATGTGTCGCCGAAGCTGTCGACAGGGCGCAGCCAGTCTTGCACCATATGCGTCGACGGCAGGCGCCCGGTGAGATAGGTCATCCGGCTGGGCGAGCAGACCGGGGTGCAGGCATACGCGTGGGTGAAGCGGGTGCCCTCGCGAGCGAGGCGATCGACATTCGGCGTGCGCATCCCGGCGCAGCCGTAGGCTCCGGTGGCCCACGCGCCGTGATCGTCGGTCATGACCATGACCACATTCGGCCGGCGTGTCCTGGCCCAACTGGTTTTGGAGGCCACGAGGAGAGGAGCACCCAGCAGTTGGCGGCGGGTCATTTGACCTTCAGGATACTGCGTTCCCGCTTCGAGCTGGCGGTTTCGACGCCAAGGCCCGCCCTCCTATCCAAACGCCAGAAGCAGGGCGGTCCCCCATAGGCGCTTGCTTAAGAACTTGCGGAACGATCTGTGGCGCAGACAGCGAGTGTCTGGATAGCGCCGGGATAAACCGGCATGGAGTAGCGAATGAAAGAGTCGTACAGGGAAGGCGTAGCGAACCACCCTGGCCCCGAGCCATGCGAGGGCGGCCGTGAGGCCGCACTTGAAGCGTT
>JBJXGR010000085.1:0-5470 GCA_046160045.1 Bryobacteraceae bacterium | reverse complement strand
CGAGACGTACGTCCAGCTTCGGCCGGACGATACCGAAGTGCACGACTACCTGGGGCGCACGTACCTCGCGTTGGCGGACTACCCGTCGGCGGCCCAGGCGTTTCGCAAACAACTCGCGCTTACCCCGCAAAGCCCGGAACTCCATTACCAACTGGTGGAGACGCACCGTCTGCTGTGCGCCTCGCTCGCGCTGCGCCTGGCGAAGGATCCGGCCGGATCGTATTATTTCAAGCTGCTGGCCGCCGAAGAGCCCGGCGCCCGCGATCGTGCGGCGGTGGAAGCCGACATCCACGAGGCCATCCGGACGAATCCGGAAGGTTCGGAGGGGTACGTCACGGCCGGCCTTCATCTGTTGGCCTCCGGCCAGCGCAAAGAAGCGGCCACGACCTTCGAGGAAGCGTGGAAGCGCAACTCAACCGATTGCCGCATTTCCTCGTCGTGCTCGGAGGAGAGGGACAGCGCGCCGAGCTTCTCGCGAGCGCCCGAACCCCGGACCGCCTTCGAAGAGTTTCACCGGTCCAAGCGGTTGGCCGAAGCCGCCCTGGCACGGCTCGACCGGCTCGCCCCGGATTCCTATCAGGCTGCCCTGGCCCGCGCCCGCCTGTGGGACCAGACGAATCGGAACGAGGAGGCCGAGACGCAGTATCGCAAGGCGCTGGAAGTGAGCCGCCGCGAGCCCTCGGTGCTGATCGACTACGGCAAATTTCTGTCGAAGATCAATCAGATCGAACGGGCCGCGGAACTGTTCGAAGAGGCCTTGCGGTCCGACCCGGCAAACCCGGCGATCCGGTTGTTGTTGGGGGAAGCCTATGTACTGCGCGACCGGCCGGAGCAGGCGCTACCGCACTTGAGAGCCGGCTTGGAAGGCCGGCCTTCGGACGTGCAGTCGCGGTTGTATCTCGCCCAAAGCCTCGCCCGGCTTGGTCGCATTCAGGAAGCGGCCTCCACGCTGGAAGCCGCGCCGGAGGATCCGGAAGGGCGGCTGCACTATCAGTTGGGTCTGCTCTATCAGCGTCTCGGCCAGCCACAAAAGGCGGAGCGGGCGTTTCAGACGTTTCGCGCGCGAAAAAAGTAGAATACGGCGGCCGAGAGACAGCCGCGCCGCTCTACCCCTCAGGGTCGAGAGAATGGAGAAGGTGCATGGCCGTCATGCCGCCGTCGACCACCAGTGAGGGAAAGGACTACTCTGGACGCCATGCGACTGGGGAGCGGATACCGCATTGGGGAATGGCGGTTGGCGAGCGTCCAGGACTGGGAGTCGCGCAGGAACCGCCCGCGAGCGGCTGTTCAAAGATCAACCAAATTTTCAAGGGGCGCCGGATGGCGACCATCCAGCGCCCCTACTGAGTAAAACCGGCCGGAGTTTTGTCCAGGAGTTGACGGAGCCTGAACGCTACGGCGACACAACGTGACCCGGTGCGTGCGTGGGGGCTCCCTGTGAGGCGAGAGGAAGCGGCACCGCAGGATTTGCGGGAACCTGCTCCCAGCGGAAAGATACGGGTACCACACCCCGACGGAAGGTAACGGGTACCGCACCCCGGGGAAGTGAGCTGGCCAGCAATCGAGGGTTGATGTCCTTCCCACTCCCGTTTTACCAAGGGACCCGTGAGAGGGCGATTCTGGATTCCCGCAAAATACTGAAAGGACAGCGCAAATATTTTTTGAAGTGTTGAACTGGAAAGCGCCGCTCCAACGGCCGGCTGGAAAACCTTTGATCCTACAGGATCGCGACGCCGTATCCCCGTATCCCGGGATCGGCCGATAGAATCGACATCCCCTCCGCCCGTGCCTGCGCCACCAGCATCCGGTCGAACGGGTCCCGGTGGAGCGGCGGCAACTTGGCCAATTCGGCCAGGTGTGTCATGCGAATCGGCAGCACGGCGACCCGATTCTTCTCCATCTGCTTCGCCAGGTAATCGGCTGCCTGAACCGGCAAGGTGAGTCTGCCGAGCCCAACCTTGATCAGCGTTTCCCAGAGACTCGCCACGCTGAGGTACAACTCGCTCTCCTCATCGGTGTACTTAAGGCGGTGAACATTCGTGAGGCGCGAGTCATCCGTGATGGCCCACAGAAAAATGTGGGTGTCGAGCAGAATTCTCACCGCTCGAACTCCGCCAGAACTTCGTCGGGCAGAGGCGTGTCGAAGTCACCCGGTACGACGAAATCTCCTTTCGCCGTTCCCAGGGTGCGCCGACGGGGCGCTGACTCGACTGGAGTCAACCGCACGAGCGGCCGGCCGGCCCGCATGATAATCACCTCTTCGCCGGCCATGGCCTGTTCCAGCAATCGAGAGAGATGGGTCTTGGCTTCGTGTACGTTAACCTCGACCGGCATGACTAGATAATAAACTAAGCTAACTTCTTAGTCAACCTAGATAGGGCTTTTTTCGGTGCCAGGCACCGAAATTGGAGGGTGATGACTGCTGGATTCGGGGCTCCCCGCCTGACGATCAGACGAAGGATGCGCACGATTTCCGTCACGCCGTGCTGCTTCTGGAGCCTGTCGAGCAGCGTGCTGACAGGCATCTGCTGCCGCTCGGCGGCGACGAGCACGCTGGAGTCCAGGACCAAACCCATGTCCTTATTCGTCCCACACGTTCCGGATGGGTTCCCCGCGGGCGTCGATGCCGTCCTGAACGTCCCGGGCGAAGCCGGAATCGGGAACCGGCGCGTCCCCTAGTTGGGACTCGTAGGCTTTGGCCAGCGCGATGCATTCACTGATCTTGCGGCCCACTGGCTGCGGCCGCTTCATCACCGCGAGAGGCCGGTGATCTTCACGCTCGATGATGACATCGTTGCCACGCTCGACTTTTTCGAGCACCGCGCGGACATCACGAACGAGTTCGGATTCGGTGATTCGCAGGGTCATCCTGCTTCGATCATAGCGGTTCCCACTTCCTTTGGGTTTCTTGGTCCGGGAAATTGGCGACCATTCATCGGCGCACTTTCGTACGATCACGCGGAAGCAACGGAAGAAAAGGGCCACAATGCTTGGGTGTCCGACGTAAGATAGTGACGAATCGAGGAAAGGCTGGATGCCCAACGCCTCTGGCGAGGTGACGGCGCTTTTGGTCGAACTGAAGGCCGGGCGCAAGGACGCCGTCGACCGCTTGATCCCCCTCGTCTACCGGGAACTCCGCCGCCTGGCCGGGTATTACATGCGGGGCGAGCGTCCCGGCCACACGCTCCAAGCCACCGCCCTCGTTCACGAAGCCTTCCTGTTATTGGTGGACCAAAGCCGGGCCGACTGGCAGAACCGCGCGCAGTTCATGGGGGTGGCTGGCCAACTCATGCGGCGTTTGCTGGTCGATCATGCGCGCAGGCGGAAGGCGGTCAAACGAGGCGGCTTCCCCTTGACCCTGGATGAGGGTAGATTCGACTTGGGGGCGGACCTCGCCCAGACCGAGGAGATCCTGGCGGTGGATGAAGTGCTGGCACGACTGGCCGATCTGGATCCGCAGCAGGCAAAAGTTGTCGAACTTCGTTACTTCGGTGGCCTGTCGATCGAGGAAACGGCGGAGGCCCTCGGGATTTCCACCCGCACCGTCAAGCGGGACTGGACAATGGCCAAGGCTTGGCTGCGAGGGCAACTCGCCCGCCGGTGAACACCGATGACACCGGAACGATGGGCGCGCATCAAGGAGGTATTCGGCGCGGCGACCGAGACGACGGCCGCTGAACGCGCCGCGTACCTGGAGTCCGCCTGCGGCGCGGACTCGGACTTACGCGGCGAGGTCGAGCGCCTGCTGGCCGATCACGCGACCGAGACCCTCGCCAGCCCCGCGGCCGGGGTGTTGGCTCAAGTTCCCAAACTCACCCCCGGCGAGATGCTGGCGCACTACCAGGTGGAGGCCAAACTTGGCGAAGGCGGCATGGGAGCCGTGTACCGGGCCTACGATACACAACTCGAACGGCAGGTGGCAGTGAAGGTTCTGCTCCCCGATCCTTATGCCGATCCGGACCGCAAGCAGCGGTTGATGCGGGAGGCACGCGCAGCTTCCGCCCTGAATCACCCCAACATCGTTACGGTGCACGAAATCGGCTCCGATCGCGGGGTCGATTTCATCGCGATGGAATACGTGGATGGCCGTTCGCTGGACAAGCTGATTCCGTCCAGGGGAGTGCCCGTCGCACGGGCGCTCGATTACGCCATCCAAATCGCGGATGCGCTGGCAAAGGCGCACGCGACGGGTGTGGTTCACCGGGATTTGAAGCCGGCCAACATCATGGTGACGGCGGAAGGACGCGTCAAGTTGCTGGACTTCGGGCTGGCAAGGCGGGTGGCCCTGGCCGAGGGAACCACGGCCAGCCTGACCGTTCCGGGCACGGTGGCAGGCACACCGGCCTACATGTCGCCCGAGCAGGCCGAAGGGAAGAAGACCGACCACCGGTCGGACGTTTTCTCATTTGGTGTGGTGCTTTACGAGATGCTGACGGGGCATCGCGCGTTCGCCGGGCAGACGACGCTGGCGCTGCTGGCGGCCGTCCTGCACGAGGAACCTCAGCCGGTCCGGAAGATCGTGCCGGCTGTCCCTCGCGAACTGGAGCGCCTGGTTGCCCTGTGCATAAAGAAAGACCCGGCACGCCGGCTCCAACACATCGATGACATCGCGATCGAACTGCAGGCGCTCAGGGATGACAAAGCCGCCGTGGAGCCTGAGGCTGCCGCTCCGAAACCTCGGTTACGAGTGAAGGTGGCGAGCATCGCGGCCTTACCCGTTCTTGCGGCGGTTCTTGGCCTTACCCTCTGGATCGGTCGGACCGAGAAGCCCGTCACCGCGCCTGAACTATTACCGTTGACTTTCGATTCGGGGTTGACGACGCAACCGGTTATCTCACCCGACGGCAAGCTACTGGCGTATGCCTCCGATCGCGGCGGAGAGGGTAATCTGGACATCTGGGTCCAGCAGATGGGTGGCAGCGGTCCCATCCGCCTGACGCAAGACACCGCGGATGAGCACGACCCAGACTTCTCTCCCGATGGCACCCAGATCGCCTTCCATTCCAAGCGGGCTGGAGGCGGCATATACGTCATCCCCGCGCTTGGTGGCGAAGCGCGACTGGTCGTCGCACCAGGGCGGGCGCCGCGCTTTTCTCCGGATGGCAGCCAGATCGCTTACTGGGTTGGGGGAAATGTCTCCGCTGCCCGTGGTGCCGCTGTGTTTGTTATTGGTACGGCTGGGGGAAGGCCACAGCAACTGTCGCGCGATTTCGTCTACGGGAGCTATCCCACTTGGGCTACAGACGGAAATCACGTGTTGTTCTTCGGGGCGCGAGAGCTTCATGGAAACCTGGACTGGTGGGTCACTCCGGTGGGAGGCGGTCCTGCCATCAAGGCGGGCTTGATGGCAGTCCTCCCCGTAAGGCTACGGTCGGAGTCGTACGAAAGAGGATTCCGAGTCATAGATCCGAATGCCTGGTTTCACGATGAACTCATTTTCTCAGACAGCGCCCCGGGCGCGCCCGGTAGT
>JBJXGR010000084.1:0-10456 GCA_046160045.1 Bryobacteraceae bacterium | reverse complement strand
ACCCTGGCGCATCTGTTGAAGTACGATTCGGTGCTCGGCCCGTTGGACGCCGACATCAAGGCCAAAGATAATGCAATTATTCTGAATGGCAAGGAAATCAAGGTATTTGCGTTGAAGGATCCCGCGGAACTGGACTGGAGTTCGTTAGGCGCGCAGGTGGTGGTGGAGTCCACCGGAAAATTCACCGACGGGCCGCAGGCAGCCAAGCATCTTCACGGAACCGTAAAGAAGGTGATTATTTCCGCCCCCGCGAAGAATGAAGATCTGACGATCGTGCTCGGCGTGAATGATTCGGCCTACGACGCATCCAGGCACAACATCATTTCTAACGCCTCCTGCACCACTAACTGTCTGGCCCCGGTGGTGAAAGTCCTGCATGATCAATTCGGAATTCTGAAGGGATCGATGACCACGATCCACAGCTACACCAACGATCAGAATGTCCTCGATTTTCCGCACAAAGACCTTCGCCGTGCGCGCGCCGCCGCACTGAACATGATTCCGACTTCCACCGGCGCCGCCAAGGCGATTGGGCTGGTAATGCCGGAACTCAATGGCAAGCTGGACGGATACGCGATGCGCGTACCGACGCCCAACGTTTCGGTTGTGGACTTTGTCGCGGTGACGAGCAAGCCGTGCACCAAAGACGAGGTCAACGGCGCGCTGAAGGAAGCGGCCGAAGGTTCGCTGAAGGGAATTCTCGGTTACACCGAAGACCCGGTGGTCTCAACCGACATGATGCACAATCCCAACAGCTCGATCGTCGACGCACAGATGACGAAGGTGGTGAGCGGCGATCTGGTGAAAGTGATCGCCTGGTACGACAACGAGTGGGGCTACTCGTGCCGCGTTCTCGACCTGATCGCGTTCCTGGTGAAGAAGGGACTCTAGCAGGCCGAACCGCGAGAGTTCCAACGAAGCCCCTCAGCGAGCGGTGTTCGTACACCTACGCGGCAGGCAAGTCCACCGGACACCGCTCCCTTGAAGAACCATCGTAGGTCTTTGATAATAATAGGCAAGTCCCGGCGTGGTTTTTCATTAACTTTGGTGGGCCGCAGGCCCACGGGGACTCCGTTGAAAACCGCTCCTGGGCCGTGCTCTCCTTGGCGCGGGAAGGGACCTCCTCGCTTACTGAGTTGTGAAAAAACGGGAAATCCACCCCGTTTCCCGGTCAACGTTTCGTGGAGAATCAACGATTTGTGGCCGTGAAACGGGGTGAACGTCCCTGTTTTTTCACGGCTTCTTCCGCTCGGGGCTCGAAGCCCGTTCTTCATCGCCTTTGGTGGGCCGCAGGCCTATGGACACTCCCTCAACGCTCGCCGCTCTGTCGTCACCTAACGGCCCGACTTGCGCTCGCGGATCGCATCGCGGGCTTCGGCCTCCGCGGTGCGAGCCCGCTCTGCTTCCCGCTTGTCGTGTAGTTTCTTCCCGCGTGCCAGGGCCAGTTCGCATTTCACGCGTCCGTCCTTGAGATACATTTTAGTCGGAATCAAGGACAGGCCTTTTTCCCTGGTCTTTCCCTGGAGCCGGTTGATCTCCTCGCGATGCAACAACAGCTTGCGGGAACGCAGCGGGACATGATTCTCGCGGTTGCCGTGGGAGTATTCGGAGATGTGGGCGTTCAGCAGCCAGGCTTCGTTCTTGTCGATGGTGGCGTAGGCCTCGCGCAACTGTACCTTGCCCGCGCGCGCCGCCTTCACTTCCGTGCCCGTCAGCACCATGCCCGCTTCATAGCGGTCAAAGAGGAGGTAGTGGTGCCCGGCCTGGCGGTTATCGCTCAGGATCTTGATGCCGCTGTCCTTGGACGCCTTAGCCACGGAGAGATTCACCTGCACGCTCACCACCAGGACCTCGTCAAACTCTGGTGAGTAAACGCCAAGTTTTTATCCTAGCACATGTCGCCCACTAAGATGCGTTTTTGCAATAAGTTAGCCATGTTTGTCTGCGTTCTGGCGCTGGCCGGGACCGTGGATGGCCGGACCCGCAAAGGCGAGCGGCTGGTGAAAGAGGGGCGGCACGCGGAAGCGTTGAAGGACTGGGACCGGGCGCTCACGGCTTACGAAAAAGCCCTCAGTGAAGATCCCCGCGATCCCTCCTACCAGCTTCTGGTGAACCGGACGCGCTACCAGGCAGGGCAAGCTCATGTTGACAAGGGGCATGCCCTCCGGAAACAGGGCAGATTGGAAGAGTCGCTGGCGGAGTTCGAGCGGGCATTGGCTCTCGATCCCGCGTCGGGCATCGCCGACCAGGAGATCGTTCGTTCGCGCGAGATGATCGAGCGCGAACGCAAGAAACAGGCAGACCCAGCCCAGGCCGGCGCCGCCGACACGCGGTCGTTGACCCCCGCAGCGATGGCGCAGCAACAGTCGAAGGAAAAGATCGACCGGATGCGCTCGGTGCCGGAGTTGAAGCCGCTTTCGGGCCAGGCCATCAATCTGAAGATGAACAACCAGCCGCCCAAGGTCCTGTTCGAGACTGTGGGCAAGCTGGCTGGGGTCAATGTGCTGTTCGACCCTGATTTCACGCAGCAGGCCACCAAACCGCAGTCGGTGGAGTTCATGAACGCGACGCTGGAAGAGGCGCTCGACCACCTCTCGGTGCTGACCAAAGCCTTCTGGAAGGCTCTTTCGCCGAACGCGATTTTCATCACGCAGGATAACACCACCAAGCGCCGCGACTATGAAGAGCAGGTGGTCAAGGTCTTCTACCTGCAAAACGTGAACACGCCCCAGGAGCTGCAGGAAATCTCAACGGTTGTGCGAACGGTGTGCGACATCCGCCGCCTGTTCACGTACAACGCGCAAATGGCGATCATCGTGAGGGCGGAAGGGGATCGCGTGGCGCTGGCCGAGAAGATGATCTCCGACCTCGACAAGCCGAAGGCGGAAGTGGTGGTGGATGTTCTCGTCCTCGAGGTCAGCAAATCGCGATCTCGCGATCTTGCGGCGACCATGACGCCCACCGGCATCAGTTCGCCGATCACGTACAACAAGGGTGTGCAGGAAACCAGCACGCCGTCGACCGATACCACGACCACAGCCGCCAGCTCCGGTTCCATTGTCGGGCGCAAGGTGAGCGTGGGAGGCTATTCCATCGTGTTGCCGAACGGCCTGCTGGAGGCAACCCTGCGGGAGAGCCAAGGCCGGATTCTGCAGTCGCCGCAAATCCGCACGGCGGATAACCAGAAGGCCAGCCTGAAGATCGGCGACCGCGTCCCCATCGCCAGCGGCAGCTTCCAGCCCGGCATCGGCGGCGTCGGCATCAACCCGCTGGTGAACACGCAATTCCAGTATCAGGACGTGGGCGTCAACGTCGACATCACCCCCAAGATCCATTCGGCCGATGAAGTGTCTATGCACGTGGAAGTGGATATCTCAAACGTTCGCGAGCGCATTGCGATCGGCGGCGTGGAACAACCTGTCATCGGCCAGCGCAAAGTGACGTTCGATGTCCGTCTGCGAGAAGGGCAAGCCAACGTGCTCGGCGGCCTGATGCAGATGCAGGAAACTCAATCCGTGGAGGGACTACCCTTCCTGGGCCAGATCCCCTGGTTGGGGCGCCTGTTCACCACGGAATCGACGGAACGCAGCGAGAACGAGTTGATCTTTGTGCTCGTGCCGCACATTGTGCGAACGCCCGAGATTCGGGAGGAGAACCTGCGCGCGATCGCGGTAGGCGGCGACCAGGTGGTGCGGTTGAGTTACTCGCCGCGGCGGACTCCGGGGGCCGCGGCAGGGACACCCGCGCCCGCTCCCGCCGCGCCAGCCGCACAGGCTCCGGTGGCGCCGCCTCCGGCGACGGCACCGGCCGTGACGCCTCCGCCGGCCCAAACACCAGCAGGCGGAGCAAGGCTGGTGTTCGCACCGGTACAGGCGGAAGGCAACGTCGGCGGGCAAATCCAGGTCACGCTCGTGGTGGAGAACGCCGAGGATCTGTTCTCCGTTCCGTTCCGGCTGCGCTTCGACCCGAAGATCGTCCACTTGATGGACGTGCGCGTTGGCGGGATGCTTTCGTCCGACGGCAAGGGCATGATCCCGATGTCGAAGAACATCCTGAACGATAGCGGCGAGGCTTCGGTCACGCTGAGCCGCGTGCCGGGTGCGGGGGGAATCGGCGGCTCGGGCGCGCTGGTAACGTTGATGTTCCAAGGGGTCGGCAGGGGTTCCACCAGCGTCACCTTCCACGAGATCGCCCTGCGGAACTCGAAACTGGAGCAGGCCGTGGTGACGCCGCCAGCCGCGGCGATCTCGGTGAAGTAGTGGCGTATGCGCTCAGGGCTCCCAATCCGCGTTGTGCCTCCCCATTGTGGGGCCGGCTCCGGTTGTGGGGCCGGCTTCAGCCGGCGGCGAGCTTTAGCTCGCCTCGAGGGGTGCCAACGGTTAGATGGGCGGGCTGAAGCCCGCCGCCGGCTGAAGCCGGCCCCACAACAGATCCCGGCCCCACAACAGGAGCCAGGCCCACAAAAAGCGGTTGCGCCGCGGACACGAGTGGCCGCGCCACACAGGCGCCGCAATCAACGGGGACTGACCCTGGTGGAGTTGATCGTGGCGTTCACGATCATGATGGTCCTGACCGCGATGTCGGTGCCGCTGGCGCGCACCAAAGTGCGCCGTGAAAAAGAGAAGGAATTGCGGCTTTCCCTCCGCGAGATCCGCAACGCGATCGACAAGTACAAAGACATGGCCGACAAGAACCAGCTTGGGCCTACCAAGGTGGGCTCCGAAGGCTACCCGGAGAGCCTGGAGATCCTGGTGGAAGGCGTCAAGGTCTCGGGCGCCGTCGACAAGAAGGTGAAGCTGCTGCGCCGCATCCCCAAAGATCCCATGACCAACAGCACCGACTGGGGAAAGCGAAGCATGCAGGACGATCCCCGGTCGATGGGCTGGGGCGGCCAAAATCTGTTTGATGTGTATACCAAGAGCATGGAGAAAGCGGCCGATGGGACTCCCTACTCGGAGTGGTAGACGCGGGTTCACGCTGATCGAGATCCTGATCGTCATGTCGATTATCGGGATCCTCGTCTCCATGGCCGTCCCTATTTACACTCGCTCGATCCTGCGAACCAAGGAAAGCGTGCTCAAGAGCAACCTCTTTACCATGCGCACCGTGATCGATGAGTACACCTACGACAAGCAGAAGGCCCCGCAAGCGCTGGAGGATCTGGTGAAGGAGGGATACCTGCGCGAGATCCCGTACGACCCCGTCACCGGCAGCAACAAGACGTGGAAGATCGAGATGGAAGAAGCCGGCCAGAGCGTCGACCAGAACCAGCCCGGAATCTGGGACGTCCGCAGCGGATCGGATAAGACCAGCCTCGAAGGCACCCCTTATTCGGAATGGTGAAAAAACGCCGCATGCTACAATCGGATTCATGCGCGGAAACGACCAGGTAATCGCCTATTTGAACGAAGTCCTGAAGGCGGAACTCACGGCTGTCAACCAGTATTTTCTTCACGCCAAGATGTGCGAAAACTGGGGCTATATGCGTCTGGCGGCGTATACGCAGCACGAGGCCGTGGACGAAATGAAGCATGCGGACAAGGTGATCCAGCGCCTGCTGTTCCTCGACGGCTCGCCGAACATGAACGACATGTTCCCCATCCGGATCGGCCGCAATGTGAAGGAACAGTTCGAGAACGACATGGCGCTGGAGTTGCAGGCGCTGCCGCGTCTAAACGCGGGCATCAAGGTGGCCACGGAAGCCGGGGACAACGCCTCGCGCTCCCTGTTTGAAGAGATCCTAAAAGAGGAAGAGCATCACGTCGACTGGCTCGAAGCGCAATTGCACATGATCCAGGAGATTGGCTACGACAACTATCTTGCCCAGCAGATGCACCAGGGTGAGGACGCCGGTGGCCACTGAGCCTCGGATCTTCTACGAATGCATCACCTGGCCGCCATCGACATTGACGGTCTGCCCGGTGACCTGAGCCGCCCGCGACGACGACAGAAACACAACCATATCCGCAATATCCTCGGGCTTCTGCCACCGGCCCAGGGGAGCTACCGTGCGCACCTTCTCTCCGGCCCAATCCTCGTAGGAGCGGCGCCGGTCGGGTGATTGTTGATCGTTCCATGCCTGCCACACCTGGCGGTTGAGCGGCGTCTGGACCATGCCGGGACTAACGACATTTACCCGGATATTGTGCCGCGCCAGGTCCTTGGCCAGGCACTGGGCGAAGTTGATATTGGCGGCCTTGCTCGCGCTGTAAGGCGGATCGGTCTGCGACCCCATCTGCCCGGCGACCGAGCCCACAAACACCAGCGTGCCCGCCTTGCGCGCGACCATCCCCGGCGCGACAGCATGTGCGACGTGAACCATCCCCATGATGTTGACGTCCAGGACTCGCGGCCAATCGCCGGGCTGGAGGTTGGTAAACGGGAAGCCGAATCTTCCCGACCCGACGGCTGCCGCATGAACGACGTGCGATATCGGCCCAAGGGCGGCCTCCGTCTCGCGCACCGCCGCCTCAGTCGCCGCGAAGTCGGTCACATCGACGACGAAGCCGGACGATGGCCCTCCGAATTGCCCTGACAGCAAGGCCGCGGCGTCTGCGACGGCGGGCGACACGTCCCACTGCGCGACGCGGCATCCCTCGCGCGCCAGACCTCGGGCGCATTCGAGGCCGATGCCGCTGGCGCCGCCTGTCACCACCGCGACGTCTCCCTTGAGTTCCAGCTCCATCGACGATCTCCCTACGTTTTCCAAAACAAGCAGGAAAACCCCGTAAGCCATATCTTAACCTTCACGGGATGGGAAAGTAGCCCTTGATGGAGATGCATTGCGCGCATCATAGATTGAAGCACTCTGCATCATAGTTTGCTACAATCTCGATGTGGTGATATCCCTGCGCAATTTGCCTCCCGAGATCGAGAAGGCGATCAAGGAGGTCAGCCGACGGGAAGGACTGAGTCTGAATAAGGCGACGATCCGGATCCTGGAGACCTCTGTACGCAAACCGGTACAAAACTCCGACTTTGACGAGTTCCTGGGGACGTGGTCCCGAGAGGAAGCGGACGCCTTTGACGCGTTGCTGGGCGAGATGCGCCAGGTAGATCCCGCCGACTGGGATCCGCTTTGAGGGTAGCGCTGGACACGAACGCGTACGTGGCGCTCCATCGAGGTGACACTTCGATTCACGAGGTGTTGCGGCTGTCCGATTTCGTGGGGGTGCCCGCGGTGGTGCTGGGAGAGTTGTGCAGCGGATTCCGCCAGGGGACCCGCGGACCGGAAAACAAAGCACAACTTGCCCGCTTTCTGGCGAAGCCGAGTGTTCAGGTGTTGCCCATCACAGCGGAAACGGCTCTGCGCTACGCGGAAATCGATTTCTATCTGCGAACGCGGGGCCGTCCGATTCCCAGAAACGATGTTTGGATCGGGGCAAGCGCAATCGAGCACGGCTTACACCTGTTGACGCTCGACCATCACTTTCTCGACATTCCGCTGCTGTTGGTTCAACCAGAAAGGTAGACAGTGACCGGCTCGCGTCGCGGCGTCGCGCGCCGCGAAGTAGAATAGAGCGGAAATGCGAATCGGGTTCTTCGCCGCCTTATCTTGGGCGGCGGCTGCGTTGGCACAGTCAGGAGCTTTGCTGGTCCCCAGCCCGCGGGTGGCGCGAACGCCGCCGGAACAGCCGCTGCCGTTTTCTCACAAGTTGCATTCCGCGCAAGGGCTTCGTTGCGGGCAGTGCCACCCCGTCCCCGGCAACGGCGATTTTGCGACCCTCCCGGCCACCGCGGTCTGCATGGGCTGCCATCAATCGGTCCGGAAGGACAGCCCGCACATCGCGCGGCTTGCGCAGTTCCACCGCGAGAACCAGCTGGTTCCCTGGCGTCCGGTCTATCGCATCCCGGAATGGATCTCGTTCAATCACCGGAAGCACGTCGCGGCCGCCCAGGTGAACTGCGAGACCTGCCACGGCGCCGTCGCCCAACGCGAGGCCCTGGCGCGGGAGAAGGACATCAGCATGCAAGCCTGCATGGACTGCCATCGCGCGAAGAACGCCTCCAACGAATGCATTGTCTGCCATGACCCCCGCTGACCGTCACCTGACCCGCCGCCGGGCGTTCCGCCGCCTGGCGGGATTTCTCGCCGCCTCGCCGCTGGCGCGGGCGCAGCAGGATATCCCATACTCGCCCGACCGCATTCCTCCGCTCGACGACCTGGTCAACCTGATGGAATTCGAGCCGGTGTGCCGTGCCCGCATCCTGAAAGCGAACTACGATTACATCGCCGGCGGCGTGGACAACGAATGGACCTTGCGTCGGAATCGCGAGGCGTTCGACCGGATCACGCTGAGGCCGCGGATGCTGGTGGACGCGACGAAGATGGATCTGTCGACCACCCTCTACGGCGACAAAGTCGGGAGCCCGATTCTGATTGCCCCGATGGCAGCGCACCAGATGGCACATCCCGAAGGCGAAGCGGCCACGGCGCGCGCCGCCGCGGCCCAGAAGAACATCCTGATTCTTTCCACGGTGGCCAGCCTGTCGATGGAGACGGTGGCGAAGGCCAGCAGCTTTCCGAAGTGGTGGCAGCTGTACGCGCGCGGCGACGTGGAGGAAACACACGAGCGGGTGCTTCGCGCGGCGGACAACGGATACAAGGCCATCTGCTTCACCGTGGACGCCCCCTATGACTCCCACCGCGAGCGCCTGTTGCGCAACCGCGTGGCGACGCAGGTGCCGCCGGGACTCGCGCCGGGCACGCGCCGCGTGCGCCCTCCCGAAGGCCAACCGCCCTTGCCCTATCCCTACCGGCTGAAGGGGCAGTTGGTGGCGCATCTCGACTGGTCGTTTGTCGATAAGCTGGCGTCCTGGGTCAAACTGCCGGTGCTAGTGAAGGGCATTCTCACGGCGGAGGACGCGGAACTGGCCGTCCAGCATGGGGCCGCCGGGGTTCTGGTTTCAAACCACGGCGGACGGTATCTGGAATACGCTCCCTCGACCATCGAGGTGCTCCCGGAGATTGTGCAAGCGGTGAGCGGCCGGGTACCGATTCTGGTGGACAGCGGCTTCCGGCGCGGGACGGACGTGTTGAAAGCGCTGGCGATGGGTGCGAAGGCCGTGTGCATCGGGCGTCCGGCGCTGTGGGGTTTGGGCGCGTACGGAGAGGCGGGCGTACGCAAGGTGCTGGAGTTGCTGGAAACGGAACTGGCTCTGGCGATGGGGTTATGCGGCAAACTGAACCTGGGTGCGATCGACAAGTCGCTGGTGCGGGTGGACCGGTAGCGCGGCTTCGGACAATCTACGGCACAATAGAACAGAGTGACACGAGGATGGCGAGCCTGACGATCGAAATGCCGGGCGACCTCGCGCATAGCCTGGAGGAGATCGCAGCGGCGCAACACAAGAGCGTACAGCAACTCGCCGTTGAGCGGCTGCGATCGCTCGTTGAAGCGGCCTCTGCACCGCAGGTCGCCGGCTCTGCTGCCGCGGTCCTGCAAGCCATGTTGGAGCTACCTCACCTGACTGCTACGGATGTTGACGAACTCGATGCGGCCATAGCGGCAGGCCGGATGCCCGTTCAGGCAACCGATTTGTTTGCGGACTGATCGTGCCGTGACCTGCGCGATTGTCCGCGGCGAGATCCTGTTTGGATTTGGTGCTGCTGCATGAAAGAGGGGTACAGCGGGGCTGACCCTATAAGGCCAAAGTCGCGCGTAGCGCCACGTCGAGTTCTGTCATTCCAGAGAAATTCCCAATCACCCGATCGATCTCCGAGTTGTGGACGGTGACGAGGTTATCCGTCATGACCACCGAATCCATCAGGAGACCCGAGCGCTTCCCGGTCTCGCTGCTGGCTGGCACGATGACTCTGCTGCGGTGTCCGCCACGAGCAATGTTGCTCGTGATCATAGCCACGATCGTCTGGGGCAAGTTCGTCCCGAGTTGGTCGGCTTGGACCACCAGGGCGGGCCGCCGTTTTGCCGTTCGCAGATTCGAGTCCGGGAACAACACTAAAACAACGTCACCGCGGCGGCAATTCGTCATAGGCGTTCATTTCGGGTCTATCCCAGTCCTCTGCAAACGGGGCCAACCGGCGACGAAGGTCCGCCGCCTGAGACTCGTTAATGCCCCTCTCGCGAAGATCGACCGAACTGGCAGAAGGTTGAATCCAGGTCACGATCACGCGCGAACCTTCGGCCTCTGCGATTGGCTCGATTAACTCCACCCTGCCGTTGCGGTAGACGCCTTCAACCGACTTCACCATGCCCTCATTATGCCGCAGGCTGTCTTGCCATTGACGGACGTGCGGTGGAAGCGGCATCCTGAAGTCCATGGAATCGCCGATCGACAATGGCGTCGGATTCCTCGCCTCGTGTCAGCGAACGGCTTAGCCGATGCCGGAACTTCCCGATATCACCCTGTACGTCGAGGCCCTCGAAACTCGAATCCTCGAGCAGCGACTTGAGGACGTCCGCATCGGCGGCCCGTTTCTGCTCCGAACCGTGAC
>JBJXGR010000083.1:0-10750 GCA_046160045.1 Bryobacteraceae bacterium | reverse complement strand
CCTCGACGTCGGCCGGGGCAGGAGGCAGGCCGATCAAGTCAAACGTGGCGCGGCGGATGAGGACTCGACGGTTCGCGGAACCCACCGGGGCGAGGCCTTCGGACTCGAGTTTGGCCAGGACGAACCGATCAATCGGGGTAATGGGCCAGGCGGCGTTCCGGACGGCCGGTACGGCCGGCTTCCGGATGGGCTGAAAGGACCAATGGCTTTTCAGGTCAGGCTTGGATGCGGTGGTGGCGGTGGCGCCCGGCCAATGGGCGCCATCGTCAATCCATTGCCGCAAGCCGGCGATTTCCGCTGCGCTCAGTTTTCCCTGGGGCGGCATCTTGAGCCGGGGGTGGGTGTGGTCGACCACCTGAAGCAGCAGGCTCTCGCCGGAGCGCCCCGGCACGATGGCGGGACCGGACTTGCCGCCGGCCAGCATGGCTTGGCGCGAGTCGAGCCGCAGGCCCCCGAGTTTGGAGGCGGTGTGACAGGAGTAGCAGTTGGCGGCCAGAACGGGCTGCACCCGTTTCTCGAAGAACTCGATCGGGTTCGAGTCGGCCCCGGTCATAACCGTAGCGGCGCCCAACCAGAAAGCGACTGTCCATCGCATGCTTATTACCTTATCTCGACTCGCAGGGTCCGGAACTCGCGAGCCTTCTCTTTTTCCTGCGCGCGGCGATAGGCCTCGAACTCGAGGCGGCTCTCCTCGGCCTTGCCGGCTTGGCGGAGGGCCGTCGCCAGCAGGTAGTGGGACGAAGGCTCGTCCGGGTGGACCTGAACGGTGAGCGACGCCAAGATACCGAGAATAAAAGTGTATCCTTCCTTCGTTCCGCCTTCTCGCCGGACGCGGCGTTTAATTCGATACAATCAACTCCCGTGCCCACAATTGACTTTTCCCGCTCATTCATGACCTGGCGTATGGATACGCTCAAGAAGCCGCCTAAGACCGTGACGCATGCGCTTCCTTACACCGTCAACAACGCGCGCGTGCTGATCGACTGCGTCTGCCGCATCGATGAAATTGCGACCGGAAACTCGCAGGAGTTCTTTCTCGGCACAAGCTGCAAAACCGAGGTTGTCAGCATTGAGAAAGATATCTGGACCGTTCCGAACGCGGATTTCGTTCCGGTAGTGACCACGGAGCGCTTCATGAGCGTCAAGACCTTCGATCACGCCGACCGCAAGGTGCTGCTCTATCCTCCCGAGTTGGGCTACCAGCCCGAGAAGCAGATCGTCACCGTCGAAGAAACGTTTGACAAGTTGACGATTCACGTTCCGCGCGTCGATGGCGAACTGCTCAGCGAGACGATGCAGGTCGTCCAGGCCGTCTTCGACCAGCGTCCCCTGGTGGCGCGAACCGTCCTCGCAAACAACCGCTATCGGGCCACGCTCGAGTTCCCCATCCAGACCATGAATGCCAGCGAGCGGGAGATGTTCTACCAGACAGACACGGGCCCGATCCTTTTTCCGGATCTGAGTTGCGAACCGGCGGACCTGATGATCAACCTCGAACTGGCGTTTGTGGCCATCAACCGGCCGACCCATGCCGAGTTCCTGGTCCGGGCAAAGACGCCGATCGACCACGGCATCCGCGTCTGGCACTATTCGAAGCCGGTGTTTCTGGAAGCGGCGACCGAGATCTACGCCCTGCCGTAGGGTTTCGTCTTTCAAAGGCGGGTTTGCGTTTCAACTGGCTGCATCAGGGCACGGTCGAAATCCAAGTGGAACCCGGAAATCTGCCGAAACTTAAGAAGTGCGTGTGCCGCGAGGCGCGGCGAGAGACCTCCACCGCCCCGGCGGCATTCTTCGATCGAGGGGAGGTCCAGGCTAAAGACCCACCTAAGGGAGCAGCCCCTCGGGTGTAATTGCGAGGACCGGAGTCGAAATTGCCGGCCGCCGAGGGGGAGATTGGCCGGCCAGCATGGCCAGACAACAAACGCATGCCGCGGAAAAACAATGGGAAAACAGCGAACGGGAAAACAGCGATTGACGAGCGCCCCACCTTCTGATTCAATATCCACACCAGCAGGCCTTGGGGCAGGACGTTCGTTCTTAAAAAGCCATGATGCCTGAAGTTCGAGCAGAGGCTGACCCATGGCTTGTCGTACATCGCCGCCTACACGTTCTCGAAACTGATCGACAGCGGCGCGGCCGGAATGAACATGTAGGGCGCAATACGCAGCAAGGATTCGGCGTGAACAACTGGGACATGGGAATGAACAAGGACTTCCCGATCTCCAAACTCAGCGAGGCTTCGCGCCTGCAGTTGCGCTTCGAATTCTTCAACGTCTTCAACCACACCCAGTTCAACAATGCGGCCACTACGGTGAATGTGGTCAACTTCGGCTTGGTCAACAGCGCGCGCGACCCGCGCATCCTTGCAGATCGCGGGAAAGCTTTACTGGTAAGGAGATTCGGTTGTTAACACGCCGTGACTTTGGCCGTTTGGCCGTAGGGGCGATGCCGGTGGGACTCGCCGGCATCGCCCCGCTCGTCGCCGCGGAGGTCAGATCGAAGGCTCCGCGCATCCGCATCACCAATGTCGAGTCGTTTTCCTGCTCGATCCCACCGCAGGGGCAGCGGGATCCTTTGAGGCATTATCAGTACGCGGTGACTCGAGTCCATACCGACGCGGGCATCGTTGGCACATCCTTCATCGGCTGCCCCCGCGAGGGACTGGAGCGATGGGTCAAGCCGACGCTCGCCGGCGACGACCTGTTCGCCATCGACCGTCATCTGTACCGCCTCCAGATGGAGCGAGGCGAGTCCGGCGTGCAGTACTGGTCGGGCGTCGAACACGCACTGTGGGACGCCATCGGCAAAGCCACTGGCCGGCCGGTGGCGCACCTGCTGGGAGGCGCACGCGACAAGCTTCGCGTTTACCGCACCTGTGTGTTTCCCGGCAAGCAGGACCAGTCCGACGTTCCCTATGAAACACAGGCCGCCTACGCGGCGCACCTGGAGAAATCCGGCTATACGGCGATGAAGATTCGGGCCTGGCGCCCTCGGCCCATGGACGACGTCGAGGCGCTGAAGGTCATTCGCCAGGCCGTCAGCCGCAACTTCGCCGTCATGTTTGACCGGACGGCCGTGAGGCCAGGCTGGGTTTGGGACTACCCGACGGCGCTCGAAGTCGCGCGCGGTATGGAGAAGCACGGCGCCTATTGGCTGGAGGAGCCGTTCAACGGCTACGACCTCGAATCACCGGCGCGGCTCGCGGCGGAAGTCGAATTGCCCATCACCGGCGGCGAACTCGGCAACAGCCTGTTTCACTTTCAGCAGTTCCTGAAGCACAAAACGTACGACATCGTCCAGCCGGACACGCGGATCTGCGGCGGCATCTGGGTGGCCAAGAAGATCTCGGTCATGGCCGAAGCTTTCGGCGTGCCCTGCGTTCAGCACGGCACCGGAGGCCTCTCGCTGGCGGGGTACATCCAGGCCGGATGCGCGATGAACAACTGCGAATTCCAGGAGATGATCGGCGGACCCAACCTGCCCGAAGAAGAATGGGCGCCGGGGGTCAAACTGCTGAGGACGCCCCACGCCTTCCGTGTTGAGAAGGGCTACGTGTATCTGTCCGATCTGCCAGGCATCGGTCTCGACGTCAATGAGGATGCACTGAAGGAGTACCGCCGTGGTTGATCGCCGTAGTTTTCTCGCCCTGGCGCTTGCGCCGGTCCGGGCCCTCGCCGCCGCGGTCAAGCCGGTGAAAATCACCGGAGTGGACCTCTATCCCATCCGCATTCCGGTCTCGAAGGACGAAGCCGAGGCCGGGCTGAATCATCAGTTCGGCGTCGTCGAGATTCACACCGATGCGGGGACAACGGGCTACTCGTTCGCCGGCCCTCCGCCGAGTGAAGGCGATACCCTCCGCCGCATCCTGGTGGGCAAGGACCTCTTCGCGGTCGAGCAGCACTTGAAGAACGGACTCCTGCGCTACGGCGGGGTCGAACACGCGGTGTGGGACGCCATTGGCCGCATCGCGGGGCAGCCTGTCTACCGTTTGCTCGGCGGCCGGTCTAATCGTGTCAAACCGTACATTACCTGCGTGTGGAAGGGCAATCTCGACCAGTCGCACGTACCGTACCGCGACCAGGCGGAACAGGCCGTACGTCTCCAGAAGGCCGGCTACAAGGGGATGAAGATCCGCGCCTGGCGGCCCCACCCCATGGACGACGTCGAGACCTGCAAGGAGATCCGGCGCGCGGTGGGTCCCGACTTTGCCATCATGTTCGACCGGACCGCGCACGCACCTGCGAGCGTGGGCCAGCCGATCTGGAGCTATCGCACGGGCCTGCAGGTGGCGCTAGGCTTACAGGAAGCCGGGGCCTACTGGCTGGAAGAGCCGTTTGCGCGGGAGGACTACGAGACGCCTGCCAAGCTCGCCGAGGCCGTCGACATCCCGATCACAGGCGGAGAGGGTTACGTCGGCATCGAACCGTTTCACCAGTGCCTGATTCACCGGACCTACGACATCCTACAGCCTGAGGGTCGCGGCTCGGGCGGCATTCTCAACTGCCGCCGCGTCGCGTTTTTGGCCGAGGGCTACAATGTCCCCTGCATTCTGCACGGCACCATGGCTTTGATGTTGGCCGGGTGGCTGCAGGCGACGCTCGCGATCGGCGCGGAATGGCAGGAGGTCGCGCTGGTGACTCCGCCGCTGCTGCCCGAACAGCAATGGGCGCCCGGGCTAAAGGTACTGAACTCCAGGAAGATGTACGAACTCGAAAACGGCGAGATTCTCGCGCCGGAGTACCCGGGCATCGGCCTGGATGTGAATCCCGAAGCGCTGAAACAGTATCGCGTGCGCGGCTGACGCTCTCGTCCGCGGACTCAGGCCATGTGGCGCAAGCTCTTAGTCAAGTACCACGAACGGCTCGGGAGCGCGTTTTTCGGCCTTGCGTCCCGCAACGGCCGCGCCGATCCTCAAGGATGTGCGCAACAGCGCGCCGACCGGGATGACGCCCCCGATCCTGTACGCCGCCACCGCGGCGAGCCCCATGGACGCGATGCATCCGCACTGCGAGCAGTCCGGAGTTCCGCCGAGTTGGCAGGGCGTGACGAGCGTCGTCAGGTCGGCCGAGACCGATCGTGTGGTCCGGGCGAAGACGCAGTCGTCAGGGGTATGGGGCGGCGCGGCGAACTGCCGGATCAGCTCCTCCGGCATTCCCAGCTTCGGGTAACGGCGCCGCAGGTGCAGCATGTCGTCGATCGCCCGCGCGCGTTCCTCCGCCGTCAGGATCTCTGCTAGCTCATCGCCAACCTGAGGCGTGAAAAGACTGAACTGGATCTTGTGGACTTCCGGCCTCGCCGTCCAGAATTGCAGGAACTCTTCAAGGTATCCCGGCCTTTTCATCATCTGGCCGGTGATGGTGCAATGGACATTGATCCTGCAGCCGGCGATGCTTTCGAGGATGCGCTGATACGTCGCCGGCTTTCGTCGCACATCGTGCTCTTCGGCCAGGCCGTCAATGGACACGGTAACGTTGACGCGGGGCTGAGACGTCCATCCGGCGGGAATCTTCCGGAACGCACTGGTGACGATCTGGACATGAATTCCACGCGCGGTTAACTGCGGCAGCAGCGTATCGACCTCACGGTAACGAACCAGCGGGTCCCCGCCGACGATGGACAGGTGCAGAGGCTTGAACTCATCGACGACGGCAAGCACTCCGCTGACCAGGGCCTGGCCCTTCCGGTCCGCCAGTTCCCGCAGAGTCACTCCTCCTCCGAGATGAGCCGGATCATAGGCGTAACACCCGGGGCAACGCAGCGGACATTCGCGCGTGATCTCGATCGCAAGCGTCGGCTGCTGGCCCCGAAGAATACGCCCCCAGGCGCTGATGATGTCGCGAGTTCGCAAACGAGATCCCCTTTCCCGACCGAGCCACGTTCAACCTTACTGTAAAAACCAGGCAGCAGGAACTCACGGCATCCAAACACTTTGACGATTATCAGCCGCCTTGGTTCCATTATCCACGTTGCCTGAAATTGTGGCGGAACTATTTTGCGACCCACCGCGGCGGTCGATGGCTCCTCATCGGTCAGCGTGACTCGCCACCGCTCGCTCACGGGGCTGTGAAAAAACCAAGAGGCCCGCTCCCTTCCGGTCGCGGCTCGGATAGCCACCGCTCGCTCACGCTCGCGGCTCAGAAGGCTTCATGGCGGCGCTCGGCCGGTTTTTCATACTCTCCAAAACGCGGGTGCGGTGACGGCCGATAAGAGTGAAGGCCCCACCGAACCCGCGGGTTTACACCCGCGGTTCGGAGAGATCAGGCGGCGTTCCGTCTGTCCGTTAGAACCGGTACTGCAGACCAAACTGCAGGATCCGCCGATCGAGCAATGTCGCCGTGATCCTGCCGAACTGGGGCGAATCCACAAGCTGATCGTCGACATTCCAGCTCGGCGTGTTGGTGAGGTTGAAAGCTTCCCCCCGGAAGGTCACCCGGTGGCCTTCCCGGATCTGGATCTGCTTGATCACGCTCAGGTCGAGATTCTTCAGCCAGGGTCCCGAGAACATGCGGCGCTGCAGTGATCCGAGTGCTCCCGGTCCCGGGTGAAAGAACGCCTGTCCATTGAAGAACGCCCGCCCGTCGGCCGAGATGGCTCGCCCATCGCCGGGATTCCTGGCCGAGGCGGCGACAAAGAAAGGCCCCGTGGACGTGTACTGGATCTGGAAGATCTGATCGAGTTGGCTCTTGTCGAGGATCGTGTTCGCCGTGTTGTTGTTGGAGCGCCCGTTGCGGTTCAGAGTGGCTCGACGCGAGAAGACGCTGAAGGGCACGCCGGATTGTGTGGTGAGGATCCCGCCCAGCATCCAGCCGTCGAACACCCTTCGAAGCACTGGAGAGTGGAAGCGATGGCCTCCGGGGATTTTCCAGATGCCGTTGGCCTTGAAGGCGTGGGTAATATCGAACGGGGCGCGGGCCCGCTCGATACGCGGGTTGTTGATGTCGAGGAACGCGTCGAACAAGTCGTCGGTTTCGGCGCCGGCGTCGGACAGGACCTTTCCGTATGTGTAGTTGACCTGCAATTGCAAGCCGGCGCGAAGCCGCCGCTGCAGGTCGACCTGCAGGGCATGATAGCCGGCCGTGCTGTAGTTGGTCATCATGTTGGTGCCCAAGGCCACGGGGTTGCGGTAGAAGTTGAGGGCGCCGTTACGGCCATCGTTCTGCAGAGCGTTGAGGTAGGCGCCGATCTCGCCGCGCTCGATCCGGCCCCGGTCGGCGGCGGTGTTGAGGCCGCCGCTGCCCGGAAGCGTGGGGATGACGGTCAACGGCTGGCTGCCCGCGATGGCAGCATTGTAGTTGGGATTGAATGTCCCGGTCGCCGCTCGCGCCAGGTTTCCGTTGTTGTACGCCCGCAGGAAATCGTCGAAGATGCCGTTCGACCGGATGTCGATCTGGTTATAGTCGATGCCACGGTAGAGCTTGACCGAGCGGTTGCCGAGGTAGCGCACTTCGAGGACGTTGCCTTGAAACTCACGCTGGATCGACAGATTCCACTGCTGGATGTACGGGGTCGCCAACCCGGGGTCGGGAAGACCGAAGGCAGCGGTTCGGTCCAGCGCGTAGTTGTCCGCGAAGGTGCGCGGAACCTGAAGCCGGGGAGTCTGGACCGTGGGAGGGTTTCGAAGATTGGCGGCGAGTCCGGTGCGAATCACGTTGGTTCGCAGGCCATCGTTGGTGGCGACATTGTTCTCGAGTGCACGCACGGTGTTGTCGTTGACATAGGCGATCATGTAGCCCGCACGCACGCTCGCCTTGCCGTCGCCAAACGGGTCCCACGCCAGGCCGATGTTGGGCGCGAAGTTGTTCAGGTCGCGCTGGTACCAGGGCCTCCCGGCGGACCGGCCCGCGAAATCCAAGGTTGAATTCGAAAGCAGGGCGTGGATGGGATTGCCATCCGTCATCCGGGGCAGCAGGAACAGGGAGTTGGCTTCGTCGACCGGCATGAACGGTTCCCATCGCATCCCTAGCGTCAGGGTCAGCCGCGGCCGGATCTTCCAGGTGTCCTGGAGGTAGAGAGCATACGTCAGGAGGCGCAGGCGGCGCTCATTCGGCGTGTTCGGAACAAAGCCAGAGTCGCGGCTCGAGACATTGAAGATCTGGTCGATGCGTTCCACGTATCCGCCCATCAGCGAGAGCAGGTCGTTGGCGGCCTGGATGTCCTGGGGTCCGGCTCCCGGCAAGTCCGCGCCCGTCAAACCACGATTCTGGCCCAGCCCGATATAGAGCAGGGGCCGGATTCCGATGTTCTCGAACTTCCGGATCCGGAGTTGATGCACGTTGAAGCCGAACTGAAAATTGTGTTTGCCGCTGACATAGCTCGCGTTGTCCATGTAGTGAAACGTGTAAGTGTCACGCCCCTGCGGCAACGCGTTGCTCTGTGGATTCGAGATATACGTCAGGCGGTAGTTCACCGGGTAGTTTTCGGTGGAGCCGAATTTCGACGGGGCGAGATTGAATCCGAACCGAGCTTCGTTGGTGAATCGCGCGGTGGGATTGAAGCGCCACGTCAACGACAGCAAATTCCGGCTCGCGTCGGTGAAGGCCGTGGGCACGGCGCCGAAGCCATTGGTCCAATTGTTGGCCACGCTGTCGTTCATGACGTCTTCGCGGTCGACAAACTCGTTGTTCCAAAGATAGGTCCCGCTGATCAGATGCCTCGGCGACAGCAGGTAATCCACCTTGGCCGTAATATTGTCGCGGGCCCCGTTGTTGCGCGTCAGGAACGAGAATCCTCCCGTGTTGCGGAGGAGGCCGGCCACGCTGTCGCCGGTGTTGAAGTTGTTGATGCGATCCGCACCTGGAACTTTTGCGAGCAGGCCCTGGATGGTGGGATCCGCGGTCACGCCCGCGACCTGCAGCACGTTCACCTGACGGACCTCCGTTCCCGACCGGTAGGTAAACAATCCGTCGCGAGCTGTCTGGGTCAGAATACGCCGCGTGACCGTCTTCTGCTGGCGTGCATCCAGTTTCTCGTAGCCGGCGTAGAACAAGAGCCTGTTCTTGATCACCGGGCCGCCGATGTAGCCTCCGTACTGGTTCTGGTTCAGGAAGGGGCTGGGCAGCCTGTCCCGGTTGGCGAACCAGTCGTTGGCGGCGAAATAGTTGTTGCGGTTGGCCCACAGCGCCGTACCGTGATACTGGTTGGAGCCGGAGGGCGTGACCATGACCACCTGGACAGCGCCCCCTCCCACCGAGGCGTTGGCATTCGACGTAGTGATGGTGAACTCGGCGACCTGATCGGTCGTCGGCCGGTTGGGAATGAAGTCGAGCGAACTACGCCGGAAGTAATTGTCCTGCACATTGATGCCGTCGATGGTCACGTTTGTGCCCGAGGTCCGGAGTCCATTAATCGAGGTCGGACCGCGGCCGTCGCTGACTCCCGCCTGGGTCTGGATCAGAGTGATCATCTGGCGATTGAGGGTCGGGAGATTCAGCACCTGTTGCGAGGACACGGTGGTGGCGATCTCGGCATTGCTGGTTTGCACAGGAGCGGATTGCGCGCTGACCTCAATCGCTTCTACGACCGATCCGAGTTCCAGGCGGATGACGGGAAGGGTCAGTTCGCGGCCCGGATCGACCTTCAAGGCGCGCGCGTGATAGTTCCGGAAACCGCCCGCACCGATGGTCAGATCGTACTCACCGGCGGGAATCCCAATCAAATGGAAAAAGCCTTCGCTCGAAGTGGCCGTCGAAAACACCGCCTTCTCCGAACCGGGTAAGGATACCTGGATCTCGGCATTCGGAACCGGCGCATTCGCCGGATCCTCGACTTTGCCTGAAAGCCGTCCCGTATTCTGGGCCCATGAGAGCGCACTCGTGATGAACAGTGCACCGAAGAACGGAAAAAGACGGTTTCGCATGCATTCACCCGCGGCAATTCTCAGGAGGACCGAAATCGCCCGTGACCGGCTGCCCCTCGGAACCGGCCCTGTCGGCCGGAGCGCATTCCCGTAATCCGGGCGCGGCACGTAGTTTTCGGCCGCAACGACACCCCCAGGCGCCGAAATCAGGCCGCCCGCGTCCCCGCAATTCGGGATAGCGCGTAGACCTGTCCATGGAAGGGACAGACGGCCGGGACGGCAGTTTGTCACTAAATTCGCCGTAAGAGGGAGTACCAGACCATTGCGGGCTCGGGCGAGAGAAATTTTTTTATCGAAACAAAACGGCCTGAAATCAGGGGTAAGTGGTTGGAGGAGTGAGAGATGGGAGTTTGGGGTCAATCGAAACATAACGAAACAAGCCGACGCAAACGAAACAGGGGAGGGTCCTGAGGGCCCGGGCTTGGCCTGGACGGGACACTGTGGACAGCGGCGAGGTGGCGCGAGCATTCGCTCGCAGCGGAACTTCCCTTCCGCGACCAAGGCGAAGCCATGGCATTGCCGGATGCGGTTCGGCAGGCGAGGCCTGCGGCCGCGTTCGGGGAACTGGAGTTTCCCTGCAAGCCGAAGCTCGCGCCACGGGAGGGTGCGCCGAAGCGCCGAGCATTCGGCCGGCCGCCAGGTCCTGATCGGTGAGGCCGAGTTTGGCGGTGACCAGGCGGAAGACGGGGTCGCGGGGGCCGGGGACCGCGGCGAGGGCCTGTTCGCGGTCGGGGCGCATCTGGTCCCAGGTGACGGTACGGAGCGAGGGGCGTGACTACTTTGCAACGACGCCGAAGTAGCGACGAATCAGCAGATTACGTGGAAAGGCGAGTTGGAGACTTGGCGCAAAATGCCGGGATATGAAAATATCCCCGGGTTTTGGTTCAGTTGCGG
>JBJXGR010000082.1:0-6294 GCA_046160045.1 Bryobacteraceae bacterium | reverse complement strand
CATCCACCTGCACGGAGCGTCCGGAAGCGACGGGTTCGAAGCGGCCTTCATCCAGCACCCGCAGCACCTTCGACTGGGTGCGCAGGCTCATGTCGCCCACTTCATCCAGAAACAGCGTCCCGCAGTGCGCTTTCTCGAACTTCCCGGTCTTGTCTTCCGTGGCATTCGGGAAAGCGCCCTTGACGTGGCCGAATAGTTCGCTCTCGATCAGCCCTTCCGGAATGGCGGCGCAGTTGACCTCGACAAGCGATGGTCATCCCTAGCGCGAACGGTTTGCCCGGTTTGCCGTCCCGGTTTGCCCTCTCTACCCTCAGTGTGGCAGGCGAAGTCAAGGGAATTCGGGGGTTGAGTTCGGTAAATAACCGGAAAGAAAGGGGCGCGATTTTTGGAAAAGTGTTGAACTGGGACAAATAGTGGGACGTCCCACTTGGAAGCGGGACAAGGGGGGTAGGTGATACGTAGAATCAACGGGATAGGTGACGAAGTGGGACAAGTGGGACAGAAAAGCGGGGTTTTTGGTGTAAGCGATTGGAGGGAATGGAGATAGGTACGGGACAAGAAGTGGGACAAAGTGGGACGGGAGTGCGGAGATGCGGGACAACGATTTTTTCGTGCGAACATACTGTCGGAGCCGCATACCGGCGGCCCGCCGGTCGCCAATCTGGCTTCCCAAAACCTGGTGGGGCGGGCCCCCGGCCCGCCGCCGGCCCCCTGGCCGGCGTTCTTCCTTCGTGGCACCGGGCGACGTTTTTCGTCGCCCGGTGCTTCGGTGTACCCGCGGCGCTCGGCGTTCATTTATTTCCCAACATCAGTATCCTTCTACCTTCAGTATGAGTGGGTGTCCAGGGGAATTTGAGGGGACGGAACTGTAAGTCACAGCAGTTTCAAGAGAACTATTTTTATGACCCTTGTGAATGATAAGATAAGCGCCAATCGAACCGCGATTTTATCGCCTGGCACTGCCCTCTCCCGGAAAGACCCGCCATCACGGAGGTCCGTTTGCCGAGCCTCCATGGCGGCGTTCACCTCCGTCTTCCAGGAGCCAATGCGGGCAGTCCGGGTGGGGCGAGCCTGCGTGAAGTGCCAGTTTGTTGGACACGACCCGATCCGGGTTTCGATCCGAACGGGCGGGGTGTATAGTGTAGGCGGTGAGGAGCGGGGAACGGCACTCCTGCTCGGAATCGTTGCTCGGCTCCCAACGCCGGAAGTGCAGCCCGAGATAAGGAGGTCCCGTTATGTTGGAAACCCTCTCCCGACGAAATCTACTTCAGCTTGCCGGATCCGGTACCCTGCTCCGAGCTGAGACCGCCGCAGTCCCGGCGGCGATGCTGCCGAATGAGCCAATCGGAGTAGGGAAAGGACTGCATCCGGGGCGCGTGGTGTGGACGCACAACGCCAAGGCCGCCAGGTGGGGTGGGTCCGGAGACGGCCATTGGTGGGATAGCAATCAGACCAACGAGACCGCGGTAGACAGCATGATGTCCGGAGCGATTCGCCAACTCAGCGGCGAGTCGAGCGACTCCGGCGCATGGGACGCGCTGATCAAACATTTCAACCAGGCGCAGGGGAACGGCAAAGTCGGATACGCGAAAGGCGAGAAGGTCACCATCAAAGTGAATCTGGTCGGCTGCATCGGCGTAGGCAGGAATGTCGATCCGGAGACCTATGATCTGGTGCGCCAGCCTGACTACATGAACACCTCCCCGCAGGTGATCGCCGCGCTGCTGCGCCAGTTGATCGAATCGGCCGGTGTGGCGCAGCAGGACATTTCGGTAGGCGATTCGCTGGCCACGTTCCCGCGTCAGTATTACGAGATCTGCCGGCGGGAGTTTCCGGACGTGGGTTACCTGGATCGAGCCGGAGGAAACCCGAGCCATCCCCGGACGAAGGTCGTGTCCTCGTCGACGCCGCTCTACTGGAGTCAGCGCCCGAAGGGTATGGCCCAGGATTACGTGCCTGCGCCCTATGCCGAGGCGAAGTACCTGATCAACCTGGCCAACCTGAAGAGCCATACGATGGCCGGGGTCACGCTGTGCGGCAAGAACCACTACGGCTCTCTGATCCGGACGCCACCCCAGAAAGGCTACTTCAACATCCACGACAGCCTGCCGCGGGGGACCCCCGGCCCCGGGCGCTACCGCGCCCTGGTGGACCTGATGGGGCATGCCCACATCGGGGGCAAGACGCTGCTCAGTCTCGTGGACGGGCTATACCCGGGAGTCCATCCGATCGAGGCATCTCCTCGCAAATGGGCCAGCGCTCCGTTCAACGGGAATTGGGCTTCCAGTCTGCTGGCTTCGCAGGACCCGGTGGCGATCGATTCGGTCGCCTTCGATTTCCTTTGGGCCGAGTGGAACGACTATCCGCGCATGCCGGGAGCCGACGACTACCTGCACGAGGCGGCAATGGCGGACAATCCGCCCTCGGGCACGTTCTACGATCCGAACCATGCCACGAACACGACACGGTTGACGAGTCTGGGCGTTCACGAACACTGGAACAACCCGACCGACCGGAAGTACTCGCGCAACCTGGGGAGGAAGGAAGGGATCGAGCTGATCGCCTCGCTCTAAAGGCCATCGAAGGGAAGCCGTTGTCGCAGTCATAGGGGAGCCTCCGCCGCGATGCGGGACGGGTAAGGGCTGTGAAAAAACGGGACAGCCAACCCGTTTTCCAATCAACGTTTCGCGCAAGATCAACGAGTCGTGGTCGGAAAACGGGATGACCGTCCATGTTTTTTCACGGCTTCCTTGGGGAAAGCAACGACCGCGATGTCAGGCCGCCGAACGGGTCGCGCCGTGGGGATCGATGACGAACTTCTTCGCCGCGCCCTTGTCGAAGTCCTGATAGCCCTGAGGCGCCTCGTCGAGGGTGATCACCTGTACGTTGCAGGCTTTGGCGATCTGCACCTTGTCGTACAGAATGGCCTGCATCAATCGCCGGTTGTAGCGCAGCACCGGGCACTGACCGGTGTGGAACGAATGCGACTTAGCCCACCCCAGGCCAATGCGGATGCTCAGCGAGCCGACCTTTGCCGCCGCGTCCACTCCACCAGGATCGCCGGTGACATACAGCCCCGGAATTCCCAGCGAGCCGCCGGCGGTGGTGATCTCCATGATCGAGTTCAGCACGGTGGCCGGGCGCTCAACGGACGCATCCTTCCCCTGGCCATGGGCTTCGAAACCCACGCAATCGACAGCCGCGTCCACCAACGGCTCGCCCACAATCTGCGCGATCTGGTCGGCCAGCGACGCGTCTTTGCGAAGGTCGATGATCTCGCAACCAAAGCTCTTGGCCTGCGCCAGTCTCTCCGGAATCATGTCTCCGACGATCACCACCGCGGCTCCGAGCAAGTGGCACGAGGCGGCGCACGCTAATCCTACCGGTCCCGCTCCCGCCACGTACACGATGGAGCCCGACGTGACACCGGCCGTGTAAGCACCGTGATAGCCCGTGGGGAAGATGTCTGACAGCAGCGTCAGATCCTGAATCTTCGCCATGGCTTTTTCCTTGTTCGGAAACTTGAGCAGGTTGAAATCGGCATAGGGCACTAACACATACTCCGCCTGTCCTCCGACCCAGCCACCCATGTCAACATAGCCATAAGCGGCTCCCGGCCGCGCCGGATTCACCGTCAGGCAGATCCCCGTCTTGCCTTCCCGGCAATTGCGGCACCGGCCGCAGGCGATATTGAAGGGCACCGACACCAGGTCGCCGATGTTCAACATCTCCACGTCGTTGCCCTTTTCGATCACTTCACCGGTGATCTCATGCCCAAGGATCAGGCCCGGGGGGGCTGTCGTCCGCCCGCGCACCATATGCTGGTCCGACCCGCAGATGTTGGTGGTGACGATCTTCAGGATGACGCCGTGCGGAGCGTCCTTTCCTCCGAAGGGATCGGTCTCGCTCTTGGGCATCTTCAGCTTCGGGTAGGGTATGGATCGGATCTCCACCACGCCCGGCTTGATATATGCAACTCCTCGATTAGTAGCCATTGTCTGGTTCTCCTGTACAACAAACTCAAAAGGCTGCCGCGCCGGCTTCCGCTACGGCGTGATCCTGATCGCCGGAACCGCCGCTGACGCCAATGGCGCCGACGACCTTGCCGTCCTTCTTCAAAGGAATCCCACCCGCGAAAATCATGATCTTGCCATCATTGGATGCGTGGATTCCGAAGAACTGCCCGCCCGATTGCGAATGCGCAGCCAGGTCCTTGGTCGCAATATCAAAAGCCCGTGAGGTGTAGGCTTTCTTCTGCGAGATATCGATGCTGCCCAACCAGGCTCCGTCCATCCGGACGTGCGCGACAAGATTGCCGCCTGCATCGGCCACGGCGATGTTCATCGGCTGGCCGATCTCCTGTGATTTCTTCTCTGCTGCTGAAATGATTCTGCGTGCGTCTGCTAGAGTGACCATCTGAATCTCCCCTGTCTTGATATCGACTTCGAGTGGAAAACTTGTGTTGAGCGTCCCATTCTCTCAACAGCTCGGTTGACGGCGCTGCCGCGGGATTGCCGCTTCCCTTCAACACATCATCATGATCCCGGGCACCAGACAGTATACATCCGATCGGTTCAACGGATTGGGAGTCCATCTCTATTCCTTCCGGCTCACCTCCCGCAGGCAGGCGGTCTCTCCGGCGAGAATCCTCTCTGTGTCCCGGAACGGGTATGAAACTGCGATTCCCGGCGTCTCCTCTTCAATCATCTTGGGCTAGAGAAGACAGCGATTTGAGGTTTCCAATGAGAAGGCGAGATTGCATCAAAACCCGTACGACGGGCGGACTGATCTTACGCCGAAGGAGACCTTCACGGCCAACCGATCATGGTCGGGCTGCACGAAACCAGCACCAAGGCAGTAGACTGGGATCGCGATGGAAGTCTCGATCTGATCACCGGAGGTGAATCCGGTTGGACTTGCTTCTTCCGCCGCGCCGCGCTAGACAACCCCGCGCCGCCTGCACCTCAGGTGGGCGTGATCGAAAGACGAACTTCGACGAGAACGAAAAGGCGATGATATGGATTTCCGCGAAATGATCCGAGGAAACTTTATTGCGCTACCGACTCCCTTTCACGCCGATTTCAGCCTCGACCTGGCGGCGCTTCGGCGTCAGGTTCGGCGGCTTGTGACAGCCGGCTATGCGACCGGCAACGGCGTGCTCCTGGCCGGCGGGGCAGGAGGCGAATTCCCGACCCTGACCCTCGATGAACGAAAACAGGTGGGCTCCACGGTGATCGAGGAAGCTGCGGGTCGCATCCCCGTGATCTTCGGCGCACAGCATTCGAGTACCCTTGAAGTCCTCGAACTGGCACGGTTCGCCGAACGCGCCGGCGCGGACGCGATTCAGGTCGGACCGCCGTACTACGAACCGCCCCGGCCGGACGATGTGTATGGGTTGTTCTGTTCAGTATCGGATGCGGCTTCCGTTCCCATGGTGATCTACAACACCTGGTGGCCCGGAACCAACTCCGATATGGGGTACGACCAGACGGCACGTCTCATCGAGATCGCGAATGTCGGGGCGATCAAGTGGAGTGCGCCGAACCAGTTCACGTATGAAATGGTGCTGCGCGATTTCGCCGGCCGCATCGCCATCATCGACAATCAGCTTTGCGAGGTATTCGCGCACATGATGGGCGCGACGGGATTCGTGAGCCATCCGCCCCTGGCCTGGCCCGAATACGGGTTGACTTTGTGGCGATGCTTCGAGGAACGGCGCTACAGCGACGCGCTGGACCTGATCCGGCAATTCCGCATGCCGTACTACAAGCTGTTCTACAAGGCCTACGATTACAGCGGGAGCGAGGGCCACTTCGACAAAGCCATCCTCGGGATGCTGGGAGAGCCGGTCGGACCTCCGCGGCCTCCGGGCAGGCCGCTGCCCGCGGCGCTGCTCGAAGAAATCCGGGACATGCTGGTCGCTGCCGGTGTCCCCGGATTATCCGCTGCGGCCCAACTGGTGCGGCCTTGAGGCCGCGGCGCGCTTTAGCACTGCCCCTTGAGTTTCTACATTCTCAGGCTATCCACGTCAGGAGGATCGATCGGTGACGCGCGCTTTCACCGCGCGTCTGGCGATCGGCACGTGGCGCGTCGATTGTAGAGGCGCATCCATGCGGCCTTCGCAGTTTGGCCATTTTACCCCGGTGGCACGAGCTCAAAGCGCGCACGGGACCTTTAGTTTTCCACGTGATCGCTAACATCCAGGCCATCGGATCCATCGCCTTCTCTCCGCAAGATTCTCCACCATCGCCAGACCCAATCATCACGGGCCGCTTGGCAACGAGGCTTGGTTGG
>JBJXGR010000081.1:0-13036 GCA_046160045.1 Bryobacteraceae bacterium | reverse complement strand
GGCCTGCGGTGTTGAAGCTGTAATAAGGGGACAGGACTAGAAACAGCAATGCCCAGCGTGCGGACTCCTCTGACAGGAATTCGCGCGCTGTCAAGAGAGCTAGCCATGCCAGGAAAACACCAAGAACAGGGTTTATCAACCACGTCCATGGGGTGCCTACCAGAAAAGCGAGCACGAATGGCCAACCCTTTGACTGTTGGATGTACCACCTCGGTCCCGTCACGCTAAAGCTGGTGAAATACTGATACTGATTCCATAGCTCGACACTCGTGTCCGCGGGCAAGGGTATTGGTTCAGCGGCCATGGATCCCGCGGCGAACACCCGGGCTTGGAACAGGTAGGCCGCTTCGTCCGAGAACAGCACCTCATCAGACCAAAGCGATCCGAAATACAGGACGGCTGCAGCGTACCCCGCCAAAACCCAATACGGCTTCGGTGCTCGCGGAAGCGCGGGGCGGGACGACCGGCGCAGGAAATAGAGAACGGCAGGCAAGAAAACCAAGTACTGAATCGCAAGAGACAGCGCTTGTGGGCTAGGCACTCGTGTCCAGCGCAACACGGCGGCCGAAGTCGAAAGCCCCCACGGCAATGCTGCCAGCAGCAATACGAAAACGGACATTAGTCGACGATTGTAGCCTGCGCCAGTCCCGAGACGAACAATCTAATCTTGATCTGAAGGGATTGACGAGCGATGACGATGTGCCCGGGTTGGTCACATTTTGAGAAGGCCAGCCGCTCCGGCTATCCTGTGAGTGCGTGATCAGTTCCAGACTCCACCGTTTCGCGTCCGCTGTTCTGGCCGCGGTTCCGGGTTACTCGCGCTTTCGCTTCCGGCAACTTGGGGGCAGCGCCGCGTATTGGGACCGGCGTTATCGCGACAACGGCGATTCCGGAGCCGGATCGTATGGGCGCCTGGCGGAGTTCAAAGCAGGCGTGCTCAACGAGTTTGTCGAACAGCGCCAGATTGGTTCCGTGGTGGAATTCGGGTGCGGAGACGGCAACCAGTTGAGTCTCGCCCGCTATCCGAGGTACCTCGGCCTGGACGTATCGCCAACGGCCGTGCGACGCTGTGCCGACCGCTTCGGGAGCGATCCGTCCAAAAGCTTCCTTCACTATGATCCGCACGCCTGGTCTGATCGCGCAGGGTTTGTCCGCGCGGACGCGGCCCTCTCTCTGGACGTCCTCTACCACCTGATCGAAGACGACATCTATCGGCTGCATCTGGATCACTTGTTCGCGGCGGCCGGACGCTTTACCGTAATCTACTCCTCCGATACCGACGAGCCGGCGCCAACGCCCCATGTTCGCCCGCGCCAGTTTAGCCGCGACGTCGCCGCCAGGTTCCCGAATTTTCGACTGGACTCCGTTTTGCACTTCCCCGGAACAACTGACTTCACTAGCCACCACAGCGGAAACACTCCAGCGTCGTTTTACTTCTATCGCAGAATCGACGGGCCGCCCGGTGAAGGAGTCTGAGGATTCCATGGGAACAACCCTGCATCCCTGAAGGTCTGCGGCGTTCCTCTCGTTCAAGGCCTGCGCTACATGGGGCTCGAAGCCTGCGGTGACCCTTCAGCGGCGGCGTCTGGTACGACCCGAAGGACCGTCTGTTCAAGCTGTGATACATCGCCGGTTAGTGGGCCGTGGGGCAGGCTTCTTACATAACCTGATCCGCCGGCGCAGGCGCCTGCAGTTCGTCTTCAAGCCTTTCCAGCAGGGTGGCCGTGACCCTCGCGACACGGGCAAACAGGGGCAGCCGTGTTGTCCGTTCGAGGCGCGGCAAGTAGTCCTCGAGCCACTGGAGGTGGTCCCGATAAAAACCGCGAACGGATTCCAGCGGCGCCCCGACGTCGAGCAGGTGCGAAAGGAACATCAGTAGCAGCCCCGCATGATCCGCCGGCTCATTCTCGAGGCATGGCTGAACCGACTCGCGTCGATACCAGTCGAGTGCGCTCGCGTGCGAGTCTCCCATCAGGCGTGGGTCATCGGAGTATAGCGATTGCCACGGCGGACAGGGCGCCCCTGCCGGATCCAGGAACAGACGGACGTGTTCCCGCCGCCACTCGAACTCGTCCGCTGCCAGATCATCGGCCAGGAGGCGCAACTCCTCCCGCATCGCCGCGGCGACCCAGAGCTGTTCGCGCAACGCTCGCACGCGCGCCGCCAAGTCCGCCCCCCCGGGCGACAGAAGCGCGTTTCCCGCCAGTGCAAACCAGGCCGCCAGGTCGGACCGCGAGACTTCTTCATCGCTCATAACGGATCGATCGCGACTACCGCGTCCATGATACACGCCGCTCCCGCGTAGTTCACGGAATCCACCATCTCCTGGATGCTCTGCGATGGGATGACATCCCCGTCCCGGACTCCCTTGCCGCCCGCCGTGCCAAGCAGCCTGGACCGGTGCCCGAAACCGTGCGGCACCAGGACCGAATCCGCCCGGAGCGTTGCCGTCAGGTGCGCCGGCAGTTCGATCGCGCCCACCCTCGATCGAATCCGAATCGTCTGGCCCTCCTGTATGCCGAGCTTTCGAGCCAGCTCCGGGTTCATCTGGGCTACCGTCGTCCCGAGCATTTCGTTCAGGATCTTGTTGTTTTCGGTGGTGTTCCGCCGGTGAACCGCCGGGATAAACGTCAGGTAGTAGTACGGATATTCTGCCGAAGGCAGTTCCCGCTTCGGTCTCCACACCGGGAGCGCGTCTCCGCCCGCCTCCTTGAATTGCGGGACGTAAATCTGACACTTCCCGCTGGGCGTCCCGAATCTCGTACGCGGCGTGTAGGGACGGTCGATCGTCACGATTCCCTTTTGGCGGAACTCGGCGAACGACGCCCCCAGGTTCGCCCGCTTCACTTTCTCGTCGAGCACCGTGTTGAGGTTGATCCAGCTTCCATCGGGGTTCTTGAAGGAATTCGGCGCCATCCGTTTGCCCAGTTCCAGGGCGACGAATCCGGCGCTTCTCGTCTCGAACAGCGCCGGGACCACCGCCTGCCGCGCAATCACCTGTGGCTGGCGGGCCAGATAGTCGCGAACCACGATGTCGTTGACTTCGAAATACGTCGTCGACGGCAGAACGATGTCCGCATAGGTCACCGTATCGGTCGGCAGGAAGTCCATCACGGCCAGAAACGGGACCGTCGCCAGCGCGTCCAGCATTTGCTGGGGCTGCGGGAAACCCAGGGCCGTATACGCATTGACAAACGCCGCCTTGATCATGCCGGGATACCGGTTCAGCATCCCGTCGGCGGCGGTGGAAAAGAGCCCGCCGCCATCCTGCAGCACCAATGGCAGCTTGTCTTTGCCATCCACCCGCCGGCCGGCCCTGGCGGGCGCGGCCGGAGGCGGCACAATCGCGTCGATCCCCGGCACGCTGACCGTCGCCGGCAGATACCTTCCGCCGGGCCTGTCGAGGGTCCCGGCCAGAATGTTGAGAATCGAAATCGCGTGCACCAGCTGCGACGCGTTCTGATAGTTCGCGCACAACGTTTTCTTGTGCGCCGGCACAATGGACGGGCCCGCGGTGCCGAATTCCTGGGCGATCCGCCGGATCGCCGCCGCCGGCACATCACTTTCCTTTTCTGCCCACTCCGGGGTGAAGGGGGCGAAGTGCTTCCGGATCTCGTCCTCGTTCTCTGTGAAATTGGTGTACTCGCCGACGAAGGCTTTGTCGTACAGGTTCTCCGAGACGATCACGTTGATCATCGCCAGCGCCACGGCCAGATCCGATCCCGGCCGGATCGGATACCACTCATCCGCAAACCGCGCCGTGGTCGAGTACTGCGGGTTGAAGCAAACCACCTTCGCCCCATTGTCTTTCGCGTCGATAATCCCGTTCGCGTAGACGATCTTCGTCTTCGCCAGAATGTCCCACCCGAACAGAAGGATGTACTTCGAGTTGGCGAAGTCGTTGGCCCACGTCTTGGCTCCGGTCGTGTATCTCTGAATGATGCGGTCGGTCAGGAAGCACTCGTCAATGTGGTCGATGCGATTGACCACGCCTATGGAATTCATCAACCGCACGAGCACGTCGGGGCCGGGCAGCGAGACAAAAAGCAGCGATTCCTGCCCATAGTCTTTCAACGCGGCGCCAAAACGCTCCGCGATCGTGTTGAGCGCTTCGTCCCACGTGATGCGAACAAAACCCGGGTCGTCGTCGATCCCTTTGTAGGGGTTGGTGCGCTTCAGCGGGTACTTCAGTCGGTCCGGGTCATAGAGGAAGCCTGCCCCGGCCGCCCCCTTCCCGCACAACTTGCCTCGTCCCGAGAAATCGCCAGGCAGTCCTTCCAGAAAGCGAAGCGTGCCATTCTCCACGGTCGCCTTCATTCCGCAACTCGGGCTGCATACCCCGCAGGCGGTAATGATCTCCTGCGCCGCCGCCGGCGGCGAGGCGGGCTGGAAGAAGTCCCCGAACGCGCCCAGCAGGCGGTCCACTCCGGCTACGCTGCCCGCGCCGGCTATTTGCAACAGTCCTCTTCGAGTTATCGCCATGGTCTACCTCTGCCAGTTCGTGGACAGGAACCGGATCGCCGGTTTCGTGAACGACGGGTCCGAGAACCCGTTGACTCGATCCGTGCCCTGCTGACTAATGGATTCCCATTCACCCCACTGCAACGCCTGCGTCGGGCAAAGGGTCACGCACGCCGGCGCCAGACCCGCGTCCACGCGGTCGTGGCAGCCGGTGCACTTTTGCATTTTCCGCGCACCGGCATGGAACTGCGGCGCGCCATAGGGGCAAAACTTCACACACATGCCGCATCCGACGCATGTCTTCTGATCGATCAGGATCAGGCCATCCGGACGGCGCGAGATGGCCTTGACCGGACACACTTTAATGCAGCTGGCGTCAATGCAGTGATTGCACGCGATCGACAGTGCGACCGCCGACGGAGCGGCAAGGGTCCCCGATTCAATCGTCCTGACTCTTCGGTACCGGATGTTGACGCCGGTTTCCACCTGGTTCCATTGCTTGCAGGCGGATTCACACGCACGACACTCGATGCATCGCTTGGCATCGAGCAGCCAACCGTAGCGAGCCACAGGCTTTCCTCCAGTTCGACGGTTCGAACCAGCTTACTCCGTGCAGCCCGGGTTCCATTCTGCTATCGGTTGAAAACAAAAGGGATGGACCGAAAAGAAGCGTCGATTCAAGCTCCCTTCTCCTGCCCGAAGGGGCCTTTGCCTCAGCGATCTGCTCAGGGATCTGCTCAGACTCTGCGAATTCTCGGACTTGCCTCTGTCACCTTGCCCCGGAATTCGCATCTGCTCCACCAGAAGTAGCCTGAATGGAAAGGGTGACAACAGGTCCGAGTCGTGCCTGTAAGTGCCCACTGCCAAGGCGGGCAAGACTCGAAGGTGATCCATGATTGATCTGCGTGATGTCCGGTCTCTCACCGAATTCCTGCGAAATGCGAGGGACTTCATCCTGGAATTAAAGGAGAAGCGCTCGCCGTTGGTGCTCACCGTGAACGGTCGGGCGGAGGTCGTCGTCCAGGATGCTGTGAGCTACCAGGAACTGCTCGAGCGGCTTCATCGGTTGGAGGCCACCGCTGCCCGCCCCCGCGTGTTTGAGGACTGGCGGTCGGCCGGCTAGTTCGGCGGGGCGATGATTTGACCGCCGCGTCAGAACCGCGAGCGGAAGCGAGCGGGCTCCGCCGCGTCAGAACCGCGAGCGGAAGAAGCCGTGAAAAAAAAGGACATCCACCCCGTTTCACGCCCACAAATCGCAGATTCTCCACAAAACGTTGACCGGGAAACGGGGTGGATGTCCCGTTTTTTCACTGCCCCGGAAGCGAGCGGACCCGCCGCGTCAGAACCGAAGCGAGCGGGCAGACGGATTTCCGCACGCTGCTCAGACTAGTAGCCGCGCGGAGCCGTCACCTGTCGGCGTACGCCTGCGCTTCAGGGCGCGGAAGACAGGAACCAGAGCGTATAATGACTCGAACCCCATGATCGGCCGGAAACTGGCGCACTACGAGATTGTTGAAAAGCTGGGCGAGGGCGGCATGGGCGCGGTCTACAAGGCCCGCGACCATCACCTCGACCGCTTTGTCGCCATCAAGGTCCTGCCGCCGGGCAAGGTCAGCGATCCCGAGCGCAAGCGCCGCTTCGTGCAGGAGGCCAAAGCCGCCTCCGCGCTGAACCATCCCAACATCATTACGATTCACGACATCGCCTCGGACAACGGCACCGACTACATCGCCATGGAGTACGTGGCCGGCAAGACCCTCGGCCAGGTGATTCCGCGCCAGGGGATGCGGCTCGAGGAAGTGCTGCGCCTCGCCATCCCGATCGCCGATGCGCTGGCGAAGGCCCACGGGGCGGGCATCACACACCGCGACCTGAAACCGTCCAACCTCATGATCGACGGCGACGGGCGGGTGCGCGTCCTCGACTTCGGACTTGCCAAGCTCACCGACCGCACGGAAACCAGCGAGCACGACGCAACCCTCACCCAGGATCCCACGGCGGAAGGCACCATCGTCGGGACTGTGTCCTATATGTCTCCCGAACAGGCCGAAGCCAAAAAGGTCGACGCGCGCTCCGACATTTTTTCATTCGGAGCCGTGCTCTACGAGATGGTAACGGGGCAGAAGGCCTTTCACGGGGATACGCCGATGTCGACGCTGGCGGCGGTCATCAACAAGGAACCGAAGCCATTGACCGAGGCGTCGCCCGTGACTCCGCGGGATCTCGATCGGATCATCACGCGTTGTCTGCGAAAGGACCCGGAACGTCGATTCCAGTTGATGAAAGAGGTCCGGATCGCGCTCGATGAATTGAAAGAGGAGTCGGAATCCGGCCTGCTGTCGACATCCACGGTTCCGAAGCCGGCTGGGAAGAGGAATGCGCGGGCTTGGTGGGGCGTAGCGGCGGCGCTCTTGGTAATCCTCGCGGCGGGGGGTGCGTGGTGGTGGAAGGGGCAGTCGCCTTCAGCGCCGCCGCAACTCACCATGCAGGCGCTGACCGCTGACTCCGGCCGCTCCGAGAGTCCAGCCATTTCACCCGACGGCAAGCTGGTGGCCTATGCCTCCGACCGGGCCACCCAGAAGAACCTTGACATCTGGGTTCACCCGTTGGCGAAAGGGGCGAGGCCCATTCGCCTGACGCAGCATGACGCGGACGAGAGGGGTCCTTCGTTCTCGCCCGACGGGGGGCTGATCGCGTTCCACTCGAGCCGCGACGGGGGCGGCATCTACCTGGTGACCGCTCATGGCGGAGAAGAACGGCTGCTGGTTCAAGGGGGCCGGCATCCACGTTTCTCACCCGATGGGAACTGGGTGGCCTATACCGTCGGCGACACCGGTGTTAATTCGGATTCCAGGGTCTACCTCGTCCCGACGGCCGGGGGCGCTCCCAAACAACTGGCCTCCGATGTCCCTTGGGCGTGGGGCACGACTTTCTCACCGGACGGAAAACACGTCCTGTTTGCCGGCTCTCCCTCCGTGAATGCTGTTGAGGCGATCGACTGGTGGGTTTCCCCCGTGGATGGGGGGGCATCGACAAAGACCGGCATCGTTCCCGCATTGAGGCGACAGGCGCGGTCTCCAGTGCCACCGCAAGGAACCTTCTTTTACGATCCGCCGGAGTGGGTGGATAACCGTCTCTTGTTTTCGTGTGGAGGGCACCTGTGTACAGTGGAGATCTCGCCCCGGACATGGAAGACCAGTGGCACGGCGCAACAGTTGACCAGCGGATCGAGCCGTGAATCCGCGCCTCGGGCGGTGAAAGTAGGCGACGTCTTTCGAATTGCCTTTTCCGTCGCCAGCGGGTCGGCCCATCTGTGGAGCTTGAAACTCGACACCAAGACCGGAGAAGCGTTGGGCGAACCCGAGGCTCTCCCCTTCACCGGCGGTTCACAGGGGGATGCAAGCGCCTCGGCGGATGGCCGAAGGCTGGTCTACCAACAGCGGGAACCCGGGAGCGATTCCATCCGCGTCCGCGACCTGACCAGCGGGAATGAGGCCACCCTGCTGACCGCCGGCGTGCGGCCCAGGATCTCTCCCGATGGGTCGATAGTGGCGTACTCGGACCAACGCTCGCTCAGTCTGATTCCGGCGTCGGGCGGGGAGGCAACACGCCTGCTGGAGTTCCGTGGAAGTGGCAACCTCTACGGCTGGTCTCCCGACGGGGCCAAGATCCTCTATTGGGACCGGGAACCCGTCCGCTTTTCGCTCTTTGACACGAAGACCCGCCAGACCGCCGAATTGCTCTCCCACCCCGAGTACCACATCCACGAGGCTTCCTTTTCGCCCGATCAGCGGTGGCTGGCGTTTCACACGCCCCTTGGCCGCCAGACCAAAATCTGGATCGCTCCCGTACGGGATGGCCGGGCCGCGGGCGAAGCGGACTGGATCAAAGTGATCGACCAGAGAGCGGACCACCGGAAGCCCTGGTGGTCGCCCGACGGAAACGCGCTGTATTTCATCGGAAACGCGGATGGCTTCAACTGCATTTATCTGCAGCGGTTGGAGGCGGCCGGCAAGCATCCAGCCGGCGCGCCTCTGGCCGTGTACCACAACCACTCCACTCGCTTCACGCTAGGCTCCGCCTTCCTAAGCCCGACAGTCCTGCCGGGCCGGATCATCTTCGGCATGTTGGAACGGACGTCCAATGTCTGGTTCGCGGAGAGGAACGAGTAGAGGCGCGTTTGCTCATTCCGTCCACTTTCGTACGCTGTCATGCGGTCCCGCAGGTCTAACTTCTTTCCGGCGCAAAATTCCGTTTTCAGGCCGCGAACCGCTCCGTTACCGTCGCGGCACGGTATGAAGTTTCCGGCTGTCTCAACAACGGCAACCGTGCCGCGAGCATAAGAAGCCGTGAAAAAACAGGGACGTTCACCCCGTTTCACGGCCACAAATCGTTGATTTTCCATGAAACGTTGACCGGGAAACGGGGTGGATGTCCCGTTTTTTCACTGCCCTGGAAGCGAGCGGGGCAGACGGATTTCCGCACGCTTCTCAGACAAGTAGCCCCGCGGAGCCGTCACCTGTAGACGTACGCCTGCGCTTCAGGGCGCGGAAGAAAGGAACCAGAGCGTATAATGACTCGAACCGTATGATCGGCCGTAAACTGGCGCACTACGAGATTGTTGAAAAGCTGTGCGAGGGCGGCATGGGGGAGACCGGGACATGGACGAATTACCTGTTTTCGTCGGGCAAGGGCCTGGCGGATGTGGAAGTGCTTGAGTATCCAGCGGGTTTCGCACCGAAGCCGGGGATTCATGGATGTCCCGTTTCCCCACCGTCGAGTGCGTAGGGGCCAAATGCAGGCTGCCCACTTTCTTGGGGACAGGCCAAGCTCAAGCGATGATTTCGGCGATGCGTTGGCCGTAGTCGATCTCGATCCGCTTATGGCCGGGCACACTGAGCCGGCGGGGGTCGAGCCCGAGTTGATGCAGAACCGTGGCGTGAAGGTCGGTCACGTAGTGCCGGTTTTCCACCGAGTGGAAGCCCAGTTCGTCGGTGGCTCCATGGACGACGCCGCCCTTGATGCCGCCCCCCGCCATCCAGCAACTGAACGCCGTAGGATGGTGGTCGCGCCCTTCCGTCTTGCCTTCGACCCCGGGAGTGCGCCCGAATTCGGTGCCCCACACTACTAACGTCTCGTCCAACAGGCCTCGCTGCTTCAAGTCCTTGAGCAAACCGCCGATCGGCTGGTCGACCTCGGAGCAGGTGCGGCCATGAAGTTTCTTCAGGTCAAAGTGAGCGTCCCAGCCGAGCGTGTCCGTCGAGTAACCGTGAATCGCCTCGACAAAGCGTACCCCTCGTTCGACCAGGCGGCGGGCCGTCAAACAGACTTCGCCGAACGGACGGGTCACTTTATTGTCGAGTCCATAGAGCCGCCTGGTTGCGGGGCCCTCTTCGGAAAACTTGAACAGATCCGGAACGGACGTCTGCATGCGGAACGCCAGCTCGTACGACTTGATCCGGGCCAACAGAGCCGGATCCTCGGGGTACTCGACCGCCTCGAGCTGATTGAACCGCCGCAGCAGGCGGAACTCGGCTTCCTGCTCCTCTTTGTACACACCGTCGACCGGGGAAGAAAAAGGCAGCGGGTTCGCGGGGTCCACGTCGATGACGATTCCGTTATGCTGGGGCCCGAGATAGTCGCCGGAATAGCCTGCCGGTCCACCGTCATGAGGGAGGATCCTGCCGCCCAGCACCACGAACTGCGGCAGGTTATCGTTCAGCGAACCGAGGCCGTAGTGAATCCAGGAGCCAATGGAGGGGAACATGCCCTCGAAGATGTGCCGTCCGGTGTGGAATTGCGTTTGCGCCGCGTGATTGTTGTCCGTCGTCCACATGGAACGGACAACGGCGATGTCGTCAATGGACTCGCCGACGTGCGGCCACCAGTCCGAGACCTCGATCCCGCTCTTGCCTCGTTTGCGAAAGTCCACCTGGAGGGGGAAGATCTTGCTAAGAAGGCGGCGCTCCTTGCCGGTAAACAGGACGGTGTTCTTCTTGTATTTCGAGTCGAGGACGTGCGCGTAGGGCGTTTCCCCAATGGTCATGCCGGCGTACTTGTTGAGGGCCGGCTTGGGATCGAAGGTCTCGAGGTGGCTGGCGCCGCCTTGCATAAACAGCCAGATGACACTCTTGGCCTTGGGGGCAAAGTGAGGCTTGCCGTCGGGCGGAGTCCACGCTTCTTCACCGTCCTTGGGCTTGGCGATGCCGTCGCGGTGGAACATGGCGCCCAGGGCCATGCCGGTGACGCCCATGCCGAGGTCGGAGAGAAAGCTTCTGCGGTCGACGCCGCTGCAACAGGAGCCTGGCAACAGTCTTTGTCGTTGCATCAACTTTCGTCCTTCAGCCACGTGTGCCGCCTGGTTCGATGCCGCCGCCGGCGGTTCAGCCGGTCACAATGCTCCGTATTGTACCTTACCGAATCGTCACAAATTCATTGCGATTGATGAGCACGTGGACCAGGCTCTCGCGGGCTCGCAGAGAAGGATCCGCGGCGGCCGGCACCTGGCTGGCCTGGCCCGATTTGAATCTGGTGAGCCTGGTGGAATCCTTCAAGAGCTCAGCCTGTTGCTCGAGGAACTTCAGACTTTCCGTCTCTTCCTCCGTCGAAGGCGCCCTGGCCAGAACTCTTTCGAAGGCTGTCGCCACAAATTCACGCGGGTTGTCACCCACCTTGCCGGAAATCCTGCGCGCGAGTAAGCGCGACTGGGTGAAGCTCATCTCGCTGTTCGACAAGGCCAGCGCCTGCTGAGGCACGATGCTTTCGAAGCGCCGGTAGCAGCCGGCCGGATCGGCCTGGTCGAACGTCTTCAGAAGCTGCATATTCTCATTCGGCGTATGCGTAAAGTAGAGGCTGCGGCGGCGGGAAGTCTGACCCGCGTAGTGATCCAACTCAGGCCCACCGAGGGTGCGATCCAATTCTTCGGCGACCGACAGCAGGCTGTCGCGGAGCGTTTCCGCCTCCATGCGGCGCGGATTCATGCGCCAAAGATAACGATTTCCGGAGTCCGCGGAGAGGTTGGGATGGTTGGGGCGGCTGGCCGATGACCGCATCCGGTAGGCGCTGCTCGTGACCATCAGGCGATGGATATGCTTCATGCTCCAACCGCTCTCCATGAACTCCACGGCGAGCCAGTCGAGGAGTTCCGGATGCGAGGGAGGCTTTGCCTTGACGCCGAAGTCGTCCACCGATGCCACCAGCGGTTCCCCAAAGTGACGCATCCAGATGTGATTGATGGCGACACGCGCGGTGAGCGGGTTTTCTTTCCGGGTCATCCAACGCGCCAGCGCGGTTCGCCGGCCGGAACTGGTCTTCGGGTAGAGCTTGCCGATCGGCGTGTATTCGTCCTTCGCCTTCTTCAGCGCTTCCTGGGCGGCGGAAACCTGGCTGGCGGCAAACTTGACTCGCTTTTCGCGGACCTGTCCGGCTTCGTGCCGGTTCGCGGCCGGAGTTCGAAAAGCATCGGCGAGTTGCTGCTGGGCATCCAGCAGGTTCATCTCGGCCTTTGCCAACTCGGCGGAGCGCTCAGCCTCTTTCGCTGCTTTGGCTAGCTCTTCCGCCTTGGGGTCGGGTGGATTCACGAACCTGGCCTGGTCCGCGGCAATGCGGGCTTCGAGCGCCGGCAGGTTGGCCTTTCTCCAGGACAGCTTCGTTTCGGCAAGCGCGACGGCTTCCTGCGCTCTCCGCAAAGCCAACTGAGGTTCCGCGAGCGGCAAGCGGTCGATCCAATTGGCGATGCGCTCAATGTCGTCTTTGGGTAGAGGCGCTGCTTCGCCAGGCATGCGAGGTTCTATGTCCCCACGCAGCCGCTGGATCAGCGGACTCCGGGCGCTCTTGCCCGGGATAACCGCGGGGCCGTCCCTGGCGCCTCCTTCGAGAAGCAACTCCACACTCAGGACACGAAATTCACTGCGCGGGAAGTAATCGCCGTGGCAGGCGATGCAGTGCTTGTCAAAGATGGGTTTAAGTTCTTTTTCGAAACTGGCTCGCGCGGCTTTCAGGGCGTCCTCATGCTGTTGGGGAGCCGCGGCACGCCGCTCCGCAACAGCCAATGCCTGCCTGGCCTCGGCGAGGCCAGCTAGTGCCTTTTGGATGTCCTGCCTGGCTTGATGGAGCAAATCCCGCTGCACAAACGGCTGGAGGGAAGGATAGTAGCCTGCAACGGGTAACGTAACCGGCTTGATCGGCTCTCCGAGCTTGCCGAGAATCTCCGGAACCCCGGGCGAGAGCGGATTCGCCTTGTCCGGGTTCTTTTCATCTCCCCCGATCAAACGGTACGTCTCGGCGTAGATGGCCGGGCCGCTTCCGTCAATTCCACGAGGTTCAGAGTCGAAGACGCGAGGCATGCCTTGCTTGAAAGTTTCCGGCTGTCCTGAGATTGGATCCGTTCGCACATCGTGCGGTTCGAAGAACGCCCGGAAGCGATAGTACTCTTCCTGGGCGAGGGGGTCGAACTTGTGGTCGTGACAGCGGGCGCATTTCAGAGTGGTGGCAAGGAACCCCGAGGCAATGCCCTCGACGGTCTCTTTGAGCCAGGCGTTCCGATTCGGACGGAACCAGTTGCGGGCGAGGTATC
>JBJXGR010000080.1:0-13459 GCA_046160045.1 Bryobacteraceae bacterium | reverse complement strand
TCCGTCGAGTCCTCGTAGGTTTCGAGCAGCGACCGGACGCGCCGCCCGAGGACGGCGCGGATCAGGATGTTGGCGTCCAGCACGAGCCCCTTGCGGGTGCTCATCGACGCTTGCCCGCCCGCCAGCGCTTGAAGTCCGCGACGAGTTCGTCTTCCGTGACGCCTTTGGCGGCCAGCAGCGCATCCAGTCGCTTCGCCGCCTCCTTCAGGGCTGTCCGCTCCTCATCCGTGCGTTTGCGCCGGGCGGGGATGAAGTACCCAACCGTGTCGCCATGCCGCGTGATCGCTAGCGGCGTGTCGCTCTCCAACACGTAGTTCGCAAGCTTCTCGCGGAACTCCCGGATGCCGACTCTCACTGGCTCCATGACATGTGCTCCTGTGTACCTGCCTGTACACAATTATACGCCGCCCAGCGTGCCTATTGGCCTGAGCGATCCGGCGCGCGAAAAGTGGACAATTCGAACAGGGGACAGCTCTGCGGCGAGGAAATCCCGGCAAGCTGTTCACTCGCACAGTCATACAGACATCGTGGACACTGATCACAAAACAGAACCAACCAACTGGGGCGGCACCATCGCCAGAGCTGTGAACGGCTGGCCCTCCGCGAGGAGTAGACGCTTGTGAGCGAAAGCAGGGGAATCTGGGAGCAACCGCTTTGCAGGATTTCTTGAGGGGAGCATGCTGCGGGCGTGGACCGCCTTACCGCCGCCCGTTTTCCTGGGGGGCACCAACATCTTGCGCCACAAGCGTCTCACCCTATATCCAAGCGGATATAATAAACTGATGCGGCCCGTGCGTTTCCTCGGCGATTCGCTGAAGTGCCTGCGCGACTTTCCCGAGGATGCGCGACACGACGCGGGATACCAACTGGACAAGGTGCAGCGTGGGGAGCAGCCTGACGATTTCAAACCAATGCCCGCGGCCGGTAAGGGAGTCGAGGAGATTCGCGTGACGGATGATCGTGGCACCTACCGTGTGATCTACCTGGCGCGGCAGCGCGGAGGCCGTGTACGTGCTTCACGCTTTCCAGAAAAAGACGCAAGCGACTTCGAAGCGTGATATCGAGACCGCCAAGAGGCGATTCGCGCAACTGTCAAGAGGTGGGAAATGAAGAAACCCGAGAGCTATTCGAGCGTTTGGGACGCCCTAGCAGACACGCCCGGTCAGGCCGCCAACCTGCGCGCGCGGGCCGAACTGATGCAGCAGATCGCGGCCTTGGTGAAACGGCAGAAATGGACCCAGGTGGAGGCGGCGAAGCACTGCGGGGTGACGCAGCCGCGGATGAACGATCTGCTCCGCGGCCGGGTCTCCCGCTTCTCGCTGGACGCGCTGGTGAATATCTCCACGGCGCTAGGCTGTCGCGTGCGGGTCGATCTGGAAGCCGCCTGAATGGGACGTTCTCCCGGCTGGAAACAGGCGCGACCCGATCGCTTGCGGGTGCCCGACCTCGCCTGAAACCATTCCGTGGCGATGGTCTCAGCTCCCAATCGCGGTTCTTCACCCGCGCGCTCACGCGCGCGGTTCGATTGCTCGCGATGCGCTACGCCCCGAACCGCGCGCGTAAGCGCGCGGGTTGCAGTCTGTGGAAAGGCTATTCCCCGACAACCGCTGAATGGGCGGGACTTCCATCAAAGCTCAGACCTTGAAGAAGATTTTGCGCTGATAGAGCCAGTAGCATAAATACCACACCGCACTCAGCACCACGAGACGCTGCGGGATTGCGCCCAGGTCGCCCAGATACCAGAAGTTCTCCGTAAACACGCCGATCCCGCGGGTCAACCAGCCGTTCAGCAACTGCGAGAAACAGTAGATGAAGATCGAGTTCATGCCCACGACCACGAACGGAAACACCCACCCGCGGACCTTGCGCATCTCTATCACCCAATAGAACGCCGCCAGCATCAGGATCACCCAACCTGCACTGAAGAAGGTGAATGATGCCGTCCAAAGACGCTTCACCATCGGGTTGAGGGGTTCGAGGGCGAGTCCGAGGACGAAGGCTGCCACGGCGGCGCCCAGCAACACCTTGAGCTTCTCCGCGTGGGGCTTGGGGCCGATCAGCAACAAGCCTGCCCACCCTCCGAACAGGATGGTCACGGCGTTGCCGAGGAAGTTGATCGTGGTGTAGTAGCCGGGATAGGTGTATCCGAGCAGGGCGAGATCGATCACCTGGCCGATGTTGCCGGTCTGCGAGAACGGCCCTTGCGGCCCCGGAAAGGCCACGAACAGAGCCCAATGGCCGCCCGACAGCAGCGCCGCCGCCGCGACCTGCCATCGGAACTTCAACTGGAGGATGAGGAAGCAGAGGAAGTAGCCGAAAGCGATCTGGCACAGCACGTTGATGAGCTGAAATACCGGCCGTGGCTTGCCCCCGAAATTCGAAATGACATTGCTGATCAGGATGAGCGCGAAGGCGCGCCACGCGACGTGGCGGAAGACCTTGGAGAACGACGCCCCCTGCGCCTGGCGGCGCGCAATGGCGAAGGGCATCGCCGCGCCGACCATGAAGGTGAACGCCGGTTGGATCAGGTCCCAAAAGGTCACGCCGGTCCAGGCGGCGTGGTCCACCTGGTTGGCCAGCCACTCCCAGCCGGGGTGACTCCCGAACGCGGCGAAACCAAAGCCGTGCGAGATGAGCAGGATCATGATGAACCCGCGGTAGGCGTCCAGGCTGACCAGGCGGCCTCGAGGGGCGGCCGGTTGCGGCATCTCCACCGCGGCGGGCGGGGCAAGCGCGGAGGTTGCGGACATGGTGATTCCGAATGTATCAGGAAATGCCGTCCACCAGTGGCTGGGCGACCAGGCGTGGGCTCACCGGGAGACCGGACGCGCCGGGCGACAAACAACGTCGTCCGGCGCCACTCTACTCCGACATGATCGGCTCGTGCGCTTCCTCGGCCCGATGCGCCAGGTCGGGATGCAACAGGAGAAACCGCGCGCACGTGTTCCACCGCAGCAGGGCGTCGTCGTTGCCCGCGGGGCGCAATCGTTCGGCTTCCTCGAACAACTGCATGGCCTGCCGGATCCAGTCCGCCGCCGTCAACCGCGCACCCGGTGCGGCCATCTCGAAATGCGCTTTCGCGCGGCGCTCCCAGAGGATGCCCTCATAGTACGCACGATCGTAGTTGGAGGTCAGCCGCGGAATGAGCAGCTTGGCCCGCCGGAACGCGCCGGGGTCGCGATGGATCTCGTCGCTCAGGGCCAGAATCATCGTTACGACCGCATCATGGCAGGCGGGATCCACCAGGAGGATATCCAGGCAAATGCTCTCCGCCTGCGCGGGCTCGTTGAGCAGGCGGTACCGTTCGGCCTTGGCAAGAGCCCCGGGAATCGCTTCCGGGGACAGCGGCTTCAATTCAAACATGACGGCCTCTTTCGGGGCGCGCCCCCTGGCGAAGGGACGCGCGTTCAGCCAGTGAAGATTCGGAACAGCATCTTGAGCGGATCGTAGAACTGGTCCGCCACGCGTTCCTTTAACGGAATGATGGCATTTTCCGTGATGGTGATTTCTTCCGGACAAACCTGACGGCAACAGGTCGTGATGTTGCAGTAGCCGATGGAGTGTTTGTCCTTCAGGTCTTGCATGCGGTCCTCGGTGTCGAGCGGGTGCATTTCGAGCGCCGCGGTGTAGACAAAGAATCTCGGCCCGATGAACTCGTCGTGCTTCTTGTGCTCGCGCAGGACATGGCACACGTCCTGGCAAAGGAAGCACTCGATGCATTTGCGGAATTCCTGGACGCGATCGACATCGGCCTGGTCCATCCGCCAGGTGCCGTCCGGCGCATCCGGCTTCCGCGGCTTGAACTTCCTGATCGACTTCTTTACCTGGAAATTCCACGAGACGTCGGTCACCAGGTCGCGGATGGCGGGGAACGCGTGCATGGGCTCGATGATGACGGGCATCGACAGATCGAGCGAGTTCAGCCGGGTCATGCACATCAGCCGCGGCATGCCGTTGATCTCGGCCGAGCAGGAACCACACTTGCCGGCTTTGCAGTTCCAGCGTACGGCCATATCGTTGGCCTGCTCAGCCTGAATTCTGTGTACGGCGTCGAGAACGACCATCCCCTCGTCGATCTCGGTCGTGTAGTCCTGAAAGGCGCCGCCCTTCGAGTCCCCGCGCCAGATGCGGAACATGGCCTTGCCCATCACTTCATCTCCTCGATGGTCTTCTTTAACTCGTCCGGCAACGGAGCGATCGCACGCTTCTCGACGATCATTTCGCCGCTGCCGCCGCGGCGCACGATCAGGTTGACCTTGCCCCACTCGGGGTCTTTGTTCGGAAAGTCGTCGCGGAACTGCGCACCGCGGCTTTCCTTGCGGAGGATCGCCGAGCGAGTGATAGCCTCGGAGATGGTCAGGAGGTTCGGCAGATCCATCGCGGTGTGCCAGCCTCCATTGTATTGGCGGTTGCCGCCAATGCCGACGCGGGCGGCCCGGGCGTTGAACTTCTCGACTTCCACCAGCGCCTGCTCCATTTCATTTTCGACGCGGACGATGCCGACCAGGTCCTGCATCTTGTCCTGCAGTTCGTGCTGGATCTGATAAGGACCCTCGCCGGCCGCGCCGCGATCGAACGGGACGAGCGCTTCCTTGGCTGCGCGATCCACCTGCCCGTCGTCGATCGAGCCGGCGTTGTTCGCCTTCGCCCACTCAGCCGCATACTTGCCGGCGCGCTGGCCGAACACCAGCAGATCGGACAAGGAATTGCCGCCCAGGCGATTGGCCCCGTGCAGGCCCGCGGCCACTTCACCGGCCGCGAACAGGCCCGGCACGGTCGACATCTGCGAGTCGCCGTCCACCGACACGCCGCCCATCATGTAATGGGTAGTGGGGCCGACTTCCATGGGTTCTTTCGTGATGTCGATATCGGCAAGCTGCTTGAACTGGTGATACATGCTCGGCAGTTTCTTGCGGATGTGCTCGGGAGCGCCGGGAAGTCTCTTCGCGATCCAGGCGATGTCCAGAAACACGCCGCCGTGCGGGCTGCCTCGGCCGGCCTTGACTTCGCGGTTGATACAGCGCGCGACGTGGTCGCGGGTGAGCAGTTCCGGAGGACGGCGGGCGTTCTTGTCGCCCTGGGTGTAACGCCAGCCTTCGTCCTCGTTGTCGGCGGTCTGGTCTTTGTAGAGATCCGGAATGTCGTCGAACATGAAGCGGCGGCCTTCGCTGTTGACGAGAATGCCGCCTTCTCCGCGCACGCCCTCGGTTACGAGAATGCCCCGAACGCTGGGCGGCCATACCATTCCAGTGGGATGGAACTGGACGAACTCCATGTCCTTGAGTTCGGCCCCGGCGCGGTACGCAAGCGCTTGCCCGTCGCCTGTGTACTCCCAGCTATTGCTGGTGATCTTGAACGCTCTGCCGATTCCGCCCGTGGCCAGAACGACCGCTTTGGCCTTCCACAGAATGAAGTGGCCCTTCTCGCGGTCGTAGCCGAAAGCGCCGGCGATGCGCCCGCCATCCAGCAGCAGGGTCAGCACGGTGCACTCCATGTGCACTTCCATGCCCTGGTGAATTCCGTGATCCTGCAGCGTACGGATCATCTCGAGGCCGGTGCGGTCGCCGACGTGAGCCAGGCGTGGATAGCGGTGCCCGCCGAAATTGCGCTGCAGGATGCGCCCGTCGCGCGTGCGGTCGAACAACGCGCCCCAGGCTTCCAGTTCGCGTACGCGGTCCGGCGCTTCCTTGGCGTGCAGTTCGGCCATACGCCAGTTGTTCAGATACTGGCCCCCGCGCATCGTATCGGAGAAATGGACACGCCAGTTGTCACGATCGTCGACGTTGGCAAGCGCTGCCGCCACGCCGCCCTCCGCCATGACCGTGTGCGCCTTGCCGAGCAGGGACTTGCAGACGACTCCGACGGTGACGCCGGAAGCCGCCGATTCAATCGCCGCGCGCAGTCCGGCCCCGCCGGCGCCGATCACCAGGACGTCGTAGGAGTGACTCCGGTATTCGGCCATTAAAACAATCTCCAGTCCCGGATCACTCCCATCGAGCACAGGCGAACGTACAGATCGGAAGAGCCCACGGTGAACAGGCTGGCCCAGGCCCACTTCTTGTGATTGTGGTTGAGCCAACAGACGAAACGGTACGCCTTCAGTCTTAGGGGCTTCTTCGAAAGCTCGTCAAACTTGCCGCCTATCCAGTGGCGGTAGGAATGGCATCCGGTGACGTAGCCCGTCAGCAGCGTGACGTTGGTGGCGAGCAGGAGGGTGCCCAGTCCGATTCCGAAGTGAACCTGCCCCGGCATGTCCTCGAACCACATCGCCTTCCACACGTCGTAGGTCAGAAACCAGATGAACGGCATCGCGAGGTACATAAAGTAGCGGTGGAGGTTCTGCATCACCAGCGGGAAGGTTCGCTCGCCGAGATAGCTCGACCGCGGCTCGCCTACCGTGCAGTTGGGCGGGTCGCTCCAGAACGCTTTGTAGTAGACACCGCGATAGTAGTAGCACGTGAACCGGAACAGGCCTGGCGCCCACAGGATGAGCAACGCAGGCGAGAACGGCAGGTAGGCCGGCCACCACTGCGGCTTAGGCCCCAGAAGGGCGTGGGACGAATCGCCCCAGATCTCCGGTGAGTAGAACGGGGACAGGTACGGCCCGGAGAAGTAGTGATTCCCTTGCCAGGCGGCCCAGTTGGCGTACAACAGAAACGTCGCGAGAAACACGAAATCGAACATCGGCTCAGTCCACCAACTGTCGCGGCGGGACGTCGCCAAGAAACGGTTATCTTTCCAGATCAGATCGGGTGCGGCCATCGGAGACGAGTCCTTCGGTGAGAGATTGGTCACTATACTCCGATTCCGGTGGTCATTTCAACTTGAGCGCCGGGCGGAGGCGCGCGGCGCCACCCCAGCCAACACGCTTGCCAGCGCTTCGGCGATCGGCAGACCGGGGTTGCGCTGAAGCCAGAACCACTCGCCGCCGGCATTGATCTCGAGAAACACATGCCGGCCTTCGGGGTTCACAATGAAGTCGGCGGCCCCGTAGTTCAAGCCGAATTCCTCCATCACGGCGAGCAGCCCTTCCTCGACCAGGCGGGGCAGAGTGTACGGTTTCCAGTCGTCGATCAGGCCGATGCCGTCACGGCGCCAATCGACCGAGGTCTTCTCGCTGCGCTGGGAATCGATGGAAGAGGTAAACACCATGCGCCCCACCACGGTGGCCCGTAGTTCCAGCCGCTTCTCCACGCGCTCCTGAAAGGTCATGGGGCAGTAGCGCAGTCCGGAAAGGTCGCGCAGGTCCTCTGGCTTGACGGGATTGGTGAACACGACCATCTCTTCGTCGCCACGGTAGATCGCAAACGAGGACTGCATCTTGGTCACTACCCTGCCGCCCAGTTCCTCATAGAAGCGCAAGGCTTCGGCCGGGTCGTTGGTGAACAGGGTGCGCGGCGTGTCCAGACCGTGGGCGTGGGCCAGTTTCAACTGAAGTTCCTTGTGGTCGGTCTTGCGGACCGCGGTGAGAGGGTCGAGTTCGAAGCAGCCCATCGCGGCGATGACTCCATACAGGGTGCGCCGGGCTTCGTTGACGCTGGGTTCACGCATGTCCCCGAGATCGGCGGGAAGACTTCCGCCCGCGAAAAACCGGCGGTACCAAAGCGCCGTCATGTCGCCAAGGTCGAATCGCTTGCCGGATTCATCGATCAGGATCCGCTGGGAGTGGTCGCCGCAATAGCGCGTGCTGATGCGCACGCTCTCGGGATAGAGATCGGTATTCAGGCGGACGGGGGTCTCTCCGCGGTGGCGCAACGCATCGGCCACCATTCGCACCGAGTCGTTGTCGTCGCTGCGCGTGACCAGCAGAATGCTCATCAAACCGATTGTCGCGAAAATCCAGGGGCTGCGCGCGAGGCCCCGCTGCACGGGTCAAACTCCCTTTTCAAGTTCCTGCCACATCAACCACAGCAACCGTGCCGCCAGCGGTGGCAAGGCAATCGTCTTTTATTTCACAGCCCGCTTCAGAGCCGCGAGCGTAAGAGGCTGTGAAAAAAAGGGAGCAGCCACCCCGTTTCCCGATCAACGTTTCGTGAAGAACCAACGATTTGTGGTCGGGAAACGGGGTGACCGCCCCCAATTTTTCACGGTTGTAAGCGAGCGGTGGCGGGGCAATTTGTTTGACAGCCTCCGCGAGCGGTCCCGTGTTCGAATCCGGTATTCTTGCGCCAGAAGACTCTACGCCAGTTTCGGACGGCGGCTGTGCCAGTCCGTCTTCTTCTGGAACTCCCGGCCGACGGCCAACAGCAGGTTCTCGCTGAACGGAAGGCCGACCAGTTGAAGGCCGACCGGCAGGTTCTCCGCGAAGCCGCAGGGCAGGCACAGCGCGGGGAGTCCCGCCAGGTTGCCTGCCGGAATGAGCATGCTCATTCCCGGGCGGGAGGGCTCCGGCGGCCCGCTCGGCTGATCGAGAGGGTCGGTGACCTTGGGCGCCGGACCGGGCCGGGCTGGCGCGAGCAGCACATCCACGTCCGCAAACAGTTTCTTGAACTCCTGTTTCACCAAAGACCGGACACGCATCGCTTTCAGGTAGTCCCGGGCGGGGATCTCGAGTCCCGCCTTTAGCCCGGCAATCTGCTTCTGGTCCGCGAGTTGATCCACTTTGCCCGACACGATGAAGTCCTCAAAGGCGGCGGAGCCTTCCGCAAAGACGATGGTGGTGAGCATCGCGCGGTAGGGCAGGTCGGGCAGCCTGGTCTCTTTCACCTGAACACCGAGGGACTTCACGACCTCCAGTGCCTGGGCGAAGGCCGGCCGGGCGGAAGGTTCGGCCCATTCGGAAAAGTCGACTGGCGCGAACCCGACACGAATGTCCTTCATCTCGCGGGTAAACTGGGGCGTATAGTAAAAGCTCTTTCCCGCGGAGCCGGGATCGTTGGAATCCCCGCCCGAGATCGCTTCGAGGACTCGCCCGCAGTCCTCGGCGGTACGGCACAACGGGCCGATCTTGTCGAGCGTCCAACTGAGCGCCATGGCGCCGTGCCGGCTGACCAGTCCGTAGGTGGGTCGCAGGCCGGTCACTCCGCAGTAAGCCGACGGCGTGATGATGGACCCGGACGTTTCCGAGCCGAGGGCGAAGGGCGTCATTCCGGCGGCGACCGCGGCGCCGGAACCGCTGGACGACCCGCCCGCCCATCGGGTCCGGTCCCACGGATTCAAGCCAGGGCCGGAAACGGAGGCCGCGGCGTAGCGATAAAATCCCCCGCCTGCCAGTTCCACCATCGCCAGCTTACCGATGAGAACCGCTCCCACCTTCCGAAGCTTCTTCAGGGCGGTGGCGTCGAAATCAAACACCTGCCCGACGTACGGCCGGGCGCCCCAGGACGTGGGCCTGTCCGCGGCCGTCAGAAGGTCCTTCGCGCCGAAGGGGATGCCTTGCAGGGGTCCGCGAAAGCGCTCCCGGCCGATGTCGCCGTCGATATCCTTGGTCGCCGCCAGGGCGTCGGCGGTCAGGGGCAGGGCCAGCGCGTTGAAGCGCGGGCCCAGCGTTTCCAGCCGTTCGGCAAACGCAGCCACCAGTTCTTTCACCGAAAAGGTCTTCGCCCGCAGCTTGGCGTTCAGTTCGCTGACCGGCGCGTAGAAAATGTCGTCGGTGAAGGCGGCCATGGTCAGGGCCTGAAGAGGAACGCCGGTTCGGTTGCCTGCATCAGTTTGGCTTTGTTGAGGTCCGAGGCAGCGGCGGAGAGGACGCGCCGCGCCAGCGCCAGTTCTTCTTCGGCATTACGGGGGGCGGGCGACGACTGCGCCTGCGCGGCGGCTACACCGGTCAGGGCCAGCCTTGCCAGACCCCGGCGGGAAATCCTCGCGTCCATGGCCTTCAGTATAGCGTTCGGCCGTTACTTGGCCAGCAGCGTTTCCAAAGCCGCCTTGCGCATTGCAGCGACCGGGGCCGATTCGCCGGTCCAGATTTCAAACTGCTTCGATGCCTGCTCGATGAACATTTCCAGGCCGTTGATGACCGTCTTCTTCTGCTCCGAGGCACGGCGGATCAGCACCGTCTCCAGCGGGTTATAGACCATATCGAAAACAATGTCCGCCGGGATGGACCCGTCAAAGAAACACGTGTCGTTGTGCGGGAACATGCCTAAGGGCGTGGCATGGACGAGGGCGTCGAAATGGTGGTCGGCCAGCTTTTCCCGCAGGACCGGTTCGGCATCGCACATTTTGGCCAGGGCCCGGATGCGGTCGGGATTACGGCCGGTAATGGCAACCTGCGAACCCGCCGCGATCAGGGCGCACGCGGCGCTGCGCGCGGCTCCCCCGTTGCCCACTACCAGCACCCGGGCGTGGGCCGGTTTCATCATCTTGTAGAGAGGGCCGGTCACGGCGGCCGCGTCCGTGTTGGTCCCGCGCCATTTGCCTCCCCGTTTCCAGACCGTGTTGACCGCCCCGATCCGGCGGCTGAGCGGATCCACGACATCGAGGTAACGAATGATCTTCTGCTTGTGCGGAAGGGTCACGCTGAAGCCGGCCAGCGGGAATTGATTCGCCGCGATCATGAAATCCTTCAACTGCGCCGCGTGAACCAGCAGCGGCAGATACACGGCATCGATACGCTTGGCCTGGAATGCCCGGTTGTGGACCACCGGTGAAATGGAATGCCGCACGGGGTCGGCGATCACGCCGTACAGCTTGGCGGTCTTGCAGAGCTTCTCCAGCCGGTATGTATGGCGTAGGACACGCGCCGTCACCTGGCCGGCGGCCGTCCCCTCTGCTCTCAGCGGCGCCGCATAGGTGTAAAGACCGGAAAACGCCGTTGACAGCACGCGCGTCGGGAAGCCTACCTCTCCCATGGCCAACACCACCATCGGCACCCTTGGGTTGCTCCGTGCCAATGCAAGCACCCTGGAGTTGTCCGACTGTTTGCGCGCCGTGGTGACGATCTTGTACGCATCGGCGGGAATCCGCGTCATGCGGCGCAGCACCTGGTCCATGTTGGGCGTCGTCTCGAAATTGTGATACGACACCACCAGTTTGCAATGGTTGCGCAAGCGGCCGACATGATCGGAAGCCACTTCGGCCGTTTCGATTTCGACGTCGACAGCCATGGCTCCACCCTCGATCGCTTGTTCCAGCAAGTGAAGCTGCTCCTCCACACTGCCATTAAACCGGCCGTGGTTTTGGTGCCTCCGGCACGTCGCGAGGATGGAGGCTTCCGGGTATCGAGCGAGCGTTTTCTTCAAGACATCAATACCCTGGTGCGGATGGTCCAGGAAGTCGAGCCGGAACTCGAGAAACGAGTCCCCCTGCTCAATCTCGTGCTGGGCGTGGTCGAACAGGTGTTCCGGGGTGTGGGCGCCCAAGGCCACACATATTTTAGGAAATGATTCATTTTGCGGCATCGGCAACAACATTCTTATAAAGTCGTTTTCTCAGCCCGATAGTACCTGCGCCTCCGCCTGAGTCGCGGCAAGGTGCTTCTTCCAGTCCCCGAGGATCGTGATGGTGGCGGTGGCGCCGAACCGGTCGCTTCCCGCCTGATATACCTCCAGGGCGCGTTCCAGCGTACGAACGCCCCCGGCCGCCTTCACTTTCACCCCCGCGCTCGCGTGCGCGCGCATCAGACGGAGGTTTTCCAGCGTGGCACCGGTTGGCGCGAATCCGGTGGATGTCTTCACGAAGTCAGCGCCGGCACGGCTCGATATCCGGCAGGCGACGATTTTCAGCTCGTCGGTGAGATATGCGTTTTCAAAAATCACTTTGAGGAGGGCGCCCTGCTCGTGGCAGGCCGCGGCCATCTGCTGAATCTCACTGTCGACATATTGAAAACCGCGCGAGAGCAGCTTTCCGATATTCAACACCATGTCGACTTCACGGGCGCCGCGCCGCAAGGCATCACGGCACTCGTAGAGTTTGGTAGCCGTGGTTTCGGAGCCGTGAGGAAAACCCGCGACGGTGCCGACCGGCACGCCGCTTCCGTCCATCAGGCGCACCGCCAGATCGACGTCCGAGGGACGCACGGTCACGCTCGCGACACCGTATTGTTGCGCCACCTGACAGCCTTCCGCCACCTGCTGGTCCGTGAGTTCCGGGCGCAGCAGCGAGTGATCGATCATCCGGGCCAACGCTTCGTACGTTGTTAGCGGCGGCCGGGCTTGGGCCCCGTTCGAATCCACAATGTCCCCCAATGACGTAACTGAGTCCTCACGTCTTTCGCGCCGGCAAACCAATCCTCGTGGTGGAAGTGCCCGAAGTTACCCGCGCCCGCTTCTTTCAAGTCGAGGTCTCCCAAGGCTATATTCAACCCCATCGCCTTATCGCCCATGGACGTTGAGTAAAAAGCCCCGGGCGATAATTCAAGGCATGGGTTAAAACTCACAGCCCACTCAATGACATAGCCTCCGCCCCCGGGTTTTGGCCTGGCGACACATTCCTGCGCACCCGACAGAATCCATTGTTGATAGGTATCCCATGCCAATTGATCCTTGCGCGGTTCACCTTCCAGCAAACCCCCGTGGCCGATACCGCCCCGTCTCGATTTGGTCAGATTGCAAACCATCTGCCACGATGATCCGCTCCCCGCGGCTTGCTCGTCCCCCTTCCATTGATTGGAAGCGTTGATCAGCAATTCCATCTCGTCGCCGAACCACGGAAATCCCTGCCGGCTGAGCTCGTGCGCCCTCGGATTCTCCTCCGGCAGCCACCGCGGCGTGTCGATGCCGTAAAGCACGTCGTCGGTGATCTCAAACGCAAAATAAAGCCGTTTGCCGTCGTGTTTCACCAACCCTCGCAAGGAAAGATCCCTCGGATTGGTCGTCGGCGAAAACTGGGGAATCCAGTGTTTCACCCCCGGGAATTCAGTTGCGTCGCGATATTCGCCTGGCGAGATGACTCCGTCAAGTTTGGGCGTGGAGCCGAGGTAGGCATCCAGAGTTCTTGGGTACTCGCCGCCTGAGAGGATGCCCGCCGACAACAATAGCAGGAAAACCAACACTTCAAGAGTGTATAACGGAAGCGCGCGGCGCCGGCCGCCCCACGCTCGACGCAAACCTCGCGGCGAACGCTTTAGCGTAAGCGTGGTGCCTGGCACCACGAAAGCTGTGCCGGAATTGAACAGCCACGGTCCCTAGGACTACTGAGCCACGTGGTGCCTGGCACCACGAAAGTGTGCCGGAATGAACAGCCACGTCCCTGGGACCACTCGGCCGCGTGGTGCCTGGCACCACGGAAGTGTAGGGGAACTTTAGTTCCCCCGGCCGGGCTACGCCCGGCAAAGCTTCGAGACGAGTCTCGAAGCTGGTCGCGGTAGGGACAGCGGTTGCCCGCTGCCCCCCGCACAGACCCGTGCTGGCGCTCCTAACGCACATTATGTGGCGCGCCACATAATGTGCGTTATGTGGCCTCCAGAATTATGTGGCGTCCAGCGAGCAAGCCCCATGGAATCAGTGATCCGGTGAATCTGGACGCCACATAACTGAATCCCGAATACTGGTCGGGACCTCCCTCGTTCAAACAGGAG
>JBJXGR010000079.1:0-28119 GCA_046160045.1 Bryobacteraceae bacterium | reverse complement strand
TCTGATCGCTGAACTCGACTCCGGCGCTGCCGTTGAGGAACTCTTGAAGCCGCGCTGGCGTGACGCTCTCGCCATTGTGCATGCGTAAGTGCATCCCCCCGCTGCATGCCTATGCCAGCACATCCATCTTCAGGATCATCTTGCATTGGAATCAAGTCGCGTTTCAGGATCATCTTGTATTGGACAACTCTATGAGACCACCCGGTGCACCGCCTGCGGTATAACGCTAGCGTAATGCTGTGGGCAGTATTCAATTTGCCTGGGATCAGATCCGCGAAAAGCGCTTGCCAACATCAGCAAGCATAGGGTCTCTTTTGAAGAGGCGCAGACCACATTCTTCGACGACCATGCACGGTTGGCGACGACCCCGATCATTTCCGCTGAGGAGCAGCGGTTTCTGCTGCTGGGATACAGCCTTCAGGCGAGGTGTTTCGTCGTCAGTCACTGCTACCGGGAGAGCGAGACAGCCATCCGCCTTGATTTCGGCGCGGAAGGCCACGCCGCAAGAAGAAGAACACTACTGGAGCTTTCGATGAGAGCAGAATACGATTTTTCCAAGTCCCGCAAGAACCCGTACGCGAAACAACTCAAGCGACAGATAACGATTCGGCTCGACGTCTCGTCGGTCGAGTACTTCCAGGAACTGGCCGCCGAATTCGGGATACCGTATCAGAACCTGATAGAACCTGATCAATCTATTCCTTCGAGACTGCGCGGCAAAGAAGAGCAGGCCCGTGCTTGCGTGGGCCAGACCCGACGCACGTCGGCCTTCGCGCCGCTGACGGGTCCCGCCAGCGTACACGGCCTCACGAGCCCAGCGCCTTCTCCAGATCGGCCGGGTCGCCAAATTTCGTGCACTTCCACGAACTGTCGATGTTCCTCAGCAGACCGGTCAACACCGCGCCCGCGCCCACTTCGACAAAACGGTCGACGCCCTTCGACGCCACGACGCGGATCGACTCGTGCCACCGCACCGGGTTCGGCACCTGGTGGTACAGGCCTTCGCGCGCCTCCGCGCCAGTGGTCACTTCGCGCGCCTGCCAGTTGTTGATCAGGGGGATGGCGAGATCGGAGAATTGGGTCGCTTCGAGGTCTGTGGACAGCCTCGTCTGGGCTGGTTGCATGAGAGGGCAATGGAACGGCGCGCTCACCGGCAGCAGGACCGCCCGTTTGGCGCCGGCGGCCTTGGCCAACTCCATGGCGCGGTTCACGGCCGCCGCATGGCCGGCAATCACGATCTGATCGGGCGAATTCAGATTGGCGGCTGTGACCACTTCTCCCTGAGCCGCCTCGGCCAGGACGCGATCGAGCGCCGTTTCGGGCATCTTGAGAAGAGCGGCCATGGCGCCCACTCCCGCGGGGACCGCCTGCTGCATGTACTGGCCCCGCTTGCGCACCAGGCGTACTGCATCGGCGAATTCGAGAGCCCCGGCGGCTACCAGCGCGGAATACTCACCAAGGCTGTGCCCGGCGACATAGGCCGGCTGCAGGCCGTTCTCGCGAAGCACGGCCAGCGCCGCCACCGAGACGGTCAACAGCGCCGGCTGTGTATTTTCAGTCAGCCGAAGCTGGTCGTCGGGTCCTTCAAAACAGACGCTGGAAATGGCGAAGCCTAAGGCTTCGTCGGCCTCTTCGAATACCCGGCGGGCGGAGGTATACGCCTCGTGAAGGGCCTTGCCCATCCCAGTGGACTGGGATCCTTGGCCGGGAAACAGAAATGCAACGGACATGCTTCTTATTCTATTGAGTCTCGCGGAATCGGGCCAAGGACGGCCGCTCGGAGAGAGTGTGTGAAGAGACGGGGCCGGCAGCCACCGCTCCCTCAGTCTCAGAGGTTGTGAACAAATCGGGGACAGCGAGCCACCGCTCCCTCACGGTCGCGGCTCTGAAGGCGCGGCGGCTCAGAAGGGGTTGGGGCTCCGAGAGGGTTGCGGCTTTAGTCAGCGCATCGGCGGGTACTTGGAGAGTTTCCGCTGTAGCGACCGGCGGTGGATCCCCAGCAGCTTGGCGGCCTGCGAGATGTTGCCTGAACAATCGGTGAGCACGCGTTGGATGTGCTCCCATTCCACCCGGGCCAACGAGGGTACGTTGGCGGGCGGGAGCGCCTCAGAAGGCTCCTGGCTGCGGAGGTTTTCATACGCCCCCAGGATTTGGTCGACATCCACCGGCTTGCTCAAGTAATGATCCGCGCCCAGCTTCACCGCCGCCAGCGCGGTCGGGATGCTGCCGAAGCCCGTGAGCATGATGACGATCGTGGTCGGGTCCAGTTCACGCAGCTCCTTGATAATGTCGAGTCCGCTCGCGCCCGGCATCCGCAGGTCGACCAGGATAAGGTCCGGACTCACCTCGCGAGCGACTTCGATGGCCCGATCTCCATCGCCCGCCTCGTGCGCTTCCCATCCACGTTGGCGGAAGGCGCGGCAGAGCCGGTTCCGGAAGACGTCGTCATCGTCGACCGAGAGGACCACCGGATTCTCTCTAGAGGGTGACATGGCTGACCATCGAGACCTGCCGGCAAGGCAACTCTAACGAGACCACCGTACCCCGCCCGGCTTCAGATTCAAAGCGCAGCCGCCCGCTCAGCCGCTCCGCGAACAGCCGCACCAGGAACACCCCCAACCCCATGCCACGGCCAGGTTCTTTGGTTGTGAAGAACGGCTCCGCGATCCTGTTCAGGACGTCCAGGCTCATACCGGAGCCCTCGTCGCGGACGGTGAACCGCACCATGTCTCCGTTGCGCTCCGCCGACAGCGTCACCGGCATCTGCGGACCGCTGGCGTCGAGAGCGTTCTTCACCAGTGCGGCCAAGGCCTGCGTGGTCGCTTCGGGAGGCAGCACGGCACCCTCGTCTACGGCCTCCAGCCGGATCGACTGCTGCTGTTCGGCGGTGAACTGAGCGCGCACGCGATCAAGCAGGTCCGGCAGCGGAACGGGCGCAGGCGCTTCGCCGCTGGTTTCGGCGCCGCGGGCGCTCATATTCTGGAGAATCCGCCGGCAGCGCTCGACTTCGGATCGAATCAGGCGCGCATCCTCGGCCATCTCGGCGTCCCGTCCGGCGAGAGCCCGCTCGATTTCCTTCGACACAACCGCGATGGAAGCGAGTGGCGTTCCCAGTTCGTGCGCCGCGCCGGCCGCCAAGGTGACGAGCGACGACAGGCGCTGGTTTCGGGCCACCTGCTGCTGGAGCTCGAGGACCTCCTGTTCGCGGCGCCGCAAGGCCTCGGACACTTTGCCGATGAAATAAGCCGTGAGCGATGCGGCGATGGCAAACGCGATCCACATGCCAACCAGGTGAACCGAGAATTGCTGCACCTGATGATGGGATTCGAAAATCGCCAGCGGGCGGTGTACCCAGAACAACAGCCCAAAGCAGAGCGTGGACATGGCGCCCAACACCCAGGTCCAAGCCTTTCGAAGCACGACTGCCGAGACGGTGATCTGCACCAGGTACAGCAGGCTGAACGGGTTGAGCGGGCCGCCGCAGAGGGCCAGGACGGCGGTCAGGCAAAGCGTGTCGAGACCAAAGATCCACCCCAGCAGCCCTTCCGGGTCCCGTTGCTGGCCCTGCTGCCAGCGGTTCAGACAGTAGTTCGAGACAGCCGTTACGGCAACAGGCATCGACAGCCAGGCGAGCGGTAGTTCCACATTCAGCACCGCGACCGCCACGGCAATCGTCAGGATTTCTCCGAGAACCAAGCCGTAGCGCAAGCGCACAATCCAAGGCAGGGCTACGTGCGGGGCTACTTCCCCGGCGGGGGGCAGATGAACGGGTTGGGAGGGATCGCGCTCCGGGCCGGCCGAGAGCACAATCGCGCGCGAGCGCATATCTTTATCGTAGAACTGAACTTACTGCAAATGGTCTGAGTACGCTATGCGACAATTTGCCGCATTAACTCCGGGGCCGGGTTCCGCGTAGACTAGCAGTAGAGAAGAGGTCGGCCCCCTCAGCTGACAACCTTCATCGGCACTCTTCATTTGGCCGGTCCGCGTTAACGCCTCCTCAAGCAATCCCCGCGGACCGGCCGCAGTATTTTTCAGGCTATTCCTCAACGCCTTTTTCCTGCTCCCGGCGCGGGATAATCATCGAGCAAGTCTGGAAGCAGTCGCCGCCGGCCCACCGGTTTTTTCTCCAAGCATGGACCCTGTATCGGCAAGCGGTCGGCTTCCAGACGGCGCTGGACGACGGGACAACGCCTCCGGCAGCACCTCGACTCCAAGTCGTAGAACCGAATCCCGAAGCGAAGCCGCGGGTGACTTGACCTTCCCGCCGGTTGGCCCCTTCAAGCCGTGGTGGTGCTTTTCGGCCAGTTGGGGTGCCTCGCTGCGACCCGTAAAACGTTGGAAAATAGAAGCAAGGGAATTGGCACGGCAATTGCGCTGACCTGAAGCGGAGGTGATGGTCATGAGAGGATTGGATGGCGCCCGGTGGTTCGTGGTTCTCGCGATGCCGGCCATCCTGCTCGGGCAGGACGCCGGGCGCGGGGTGGCACGGCTGAGCCTAATGGGCGGCGAAGTGTCGATCCGGCGGGGCGATTCCGGCGACCAGATCGCGGCCGCTCTCAATGCACCCCTGGTGGTGACGGACCGGGTCTATACCGGACCTAGCTCGCGAGCGGAAATCCAGTTCGACTACGCTAACTTTCTGCGGCTTGCCTCCAACGCCGAGGTGCGGCTGACCGAACTGGTCAACCACCGGTATCAGATTCAGATAGCCGGGGGACTGGCGACGTTCACCGTGCTGCGCGATTCGGAAGCCGATGTCGAGATCAGCACACCGGCCGTAGCGGTCCGGCCGATCAAGCGCGGATCGTACCGGATTCTGGTGGGGCCGGACGGCGAGACCGAGATTATCGTTCGGGCGGGGGAAGCGGAGATCTTTACACCCGCAGGATCCGAGCGACTCCGTTCCGGGCAGATGATGCGGGTGCGGGGCACCGAGGCGAATCCGGAGTTCCAGATCGCCCGTGCTTATGGCGATGACGACTGGGACCGCTGGAATCACAATCGCGACCGCGACCTGGCTCGCACGTCGGGTTATCGCTATGCCAGCCGCGACATCGCCGGCATAGAGGATCTCGATAATTACGGGACCTGGGAGTCGTATCCGGAGTACGGTCACGTCTGGGTTCCGAGGGTGACAGCGGGCTGGGCACCCTATCGCTTGGGCCGATGGGTTTGGCTGGATTGGTGGGGATGGAGTTGGGTCAGTCATGATCCGTGGGGCTGGGCGCCCTATCACTACGGCCGATGGTTCTACGGGAACCGTGGCTGGTGCTGGTGGCCGGGCGGCGGCATCGGTGTCCGGCATTCCTGGAGTCCGGGCCTGGTTGCCTTCTTCGGCTGGGGTAGCGGCGGGCACGTGAGGGTAGGATTCGGCAGCGTCGGCTGGGTGCCTTTGGGACCTCGCGATCCGTTTCACCCTTGGTGGGGCCGTGGCGTCTACTCCGGTTTCCGCAATCGCACCCATATCGACAACAGCGTCAACATCGTCAACAACGTCAATATCTACAACACGTATCGCAACTCTCGCGTGGAGAACGCGATTACCGCGGTGGACGGCGGCGACTTCGTTCGAGGTCGCGGCGGGGCGGGAGTGCGCCTCAGAGGGGACGAGTTGAATCACGCGAGCGTGGTACGCGGCGCGTTGCCGATCGCGCCGGAGCGGGAGAGCCTCCGCATGAGCGACCGGGTGGTTTCGACGCCGGTGCGTGCGGCCGGCAACGACGGCCGCTTCTACAGCCGCCGTCAGGTGGCGGCGGTCGATCGCGTGCCGTTCGAAGATCAGCGTGCGGGGATGCAGCAGATCAGCCGGCGGGCTTCCGACATGATGTCGGGGCAGCGCGGCAGCCAACCCGCCGCATTGCGCGAAAGCGCAGGGCGAGTGGAGCCGAGCGCGTCCGGATACGGGCGCAGCGGCGGTCAGGCGGAAGGTGGGGCGCGCGTGGGCGCATCGGCGGCGGAACGCGGGTGGAGACGAGCCGATGAACCGGTGAGCGGCGCCACTTCCGGATACGGCCGGGCCGGTTCGGAGCCGGCCACCGGCGGCGATCGTTCCACGGGACGGGCAACCTCGGGCGATCCGACTCAGGGCAATAGCGGATGGCGCCGGTTCGGCGAGCCCCGCACGATCGACCGCGGTGCGGACCGCGGCGAGCCTTCGAGCGGCTACGGGCGGGGGAGTGCCGGCGATACGCGGACAGGCGATAGCTCGAGGCGCTTCGGAGAACCGCGGACGATTGACCGCGGGACTGCGACACAGGAAGACCGCTCCTCGTCGGGCTATGGACGGGCGACGGCGACCGGCAGCGAGTCGCGTGGCGGCGACAACTGGCGGCGGTTTGGCGATCGGACTGGCGATCGCGGCGACAGGGGGCAGGAGGCCGCACCGGCGACCCGCGGTTACGGACGGTCGGAATCGCGCGGCCGCTTTGAAGGGCGCGTTTCCGGCGCCGACGTTTCGCCGGCCCACATCGACCCGGCACGGAGCACGCCCCCTTCCGGCGAGAGCGCACCGGCAGCGCACGATTCGAGTGGCGCCACCGAGCGCGTGGAGGGATCTTCCGGCTATGGCCGCGCGTCCGGGTTCGGAGACAGCGGCAACCGTAGTCGTGAATCCCGATCGAACAGCGGATTCAGCGGATCTCGTAGCGAATCGCTGAATGTCAGTCCTCCGATCGTGCGGCAACGATCCGAGTACGGCGGTGGCGGTGGCTCATGGGGCAGGGGTAACCCAACTCCTCGAGCGAGCGCCCCTAGCTCCGGCGGTGGCGGGTCAGGATCGCACGCGAGCGCCCCAAGTTCAGGCGGCGGCGACGGTGGCGGCCGCAGCAGCGGTGGTGGCGGCCGCGGCGGAGACGGCGGAGGCCGCGGCGGCAGAGGCCGCTGACCGAAATCGATTTCGTGAGTTGCAGTGTTTCTTCCCAACAGCCCGCTCCGGTCTCCTCGGGGCGGGCTGATTTTTTTTTGGAATCACGTGCCGTGTTACATTGGATCTGCCGGCGATGGATCCGCTACACATCGTCTATCATGCTGACGTTCAAACAGTTCGTGAGCGAGTTGGCAACGGAAGACGTCCTTCTCTCCGCCGCTGAGGTCCATCGGATGACCGAGCGGTTCGGAAAGAAGGTGTTGCAGCTGGGCCACCTCCAGGATGATGGCTCGATACTGGTTCCCGTGGATTGCATCCTCACGGCGGCACACTCCTTGGGTTCCCGCAGGCTCATGGACGCCGCAGAAGCTTTGCAGAGTGAAACCATGGTTTCCATGCTGCAGTCCGTCGAGGTCCTGGTGGAGCGGGTGGCGGAAGCTCGCAAACGCAGGTTGGCCGAGATGGTTCAGGAGTTCCAGTCGGAGCCGGATGAAGCCAAGGCCCATCAGCAATGGAAGGACATTGAGCACATGGTCTTTGGCGTGCATTTTTAGTACGTTCCCAAGCCTTTTACTTCAATTCCCGGTCCAGAAACTCGTAGGCTTCCAGCCGCACCGCCGCCGGGAAGTCGTGTGCCGCGTCGGGGTGCCGCGCGACCAGCCGATCGCCCGCGTTGAAGATCTTCTCGTACACCGGCCGCGCCGCGTTCAGACAGTCCCGTACGCCGGACACGTCGAAGTTCGAATCGCCGGAGGGCGCGTTGACGAACACGGCCCGCGGAGCGATAGCGGCGAGCACTTCAGTGAAATCAAACGGCATTTTCCTGGGATTCCGCCCGTATCGTTCGGTAATGCGCGGCATGTAGCCGCGGTGACTCCAGCCGGTGAGGTCGCCCTGCATGTATTTGAAGAACGAATTGAATCCGCAACTGGTGACGACCGCGCGGAGGCGTTCGTCAAAGACGGCCGCGAACAGCGAATTGTGCCCGCCGAGCGAGTGCCCGATCACGCCAATCCGCCTCGCATCGACCTCCGGCATCGAGACCAGCAGATCGACGGCGCGAGCGTGGTTCCAGATGCCCTTCATGGTCGCGCTCGCGTAACCGTTGACATAGGGATCGAAGGTGTAATCGCCGAAATTCGGGTAGTCCGGCGCCAGCACGACGTAGCCGCGTTCGGCGAGTTCCCATCCGTAATGCAGGTTCGGGTACCCGCCTAGTCCGGAGGGTTCGCCTTTTCCAATCCGGGTGGTTTGATGCAGCGCCAGAATTGCCGCGTGTCTGCCGGCCGTTTTGGGCAAAAACAGAATCGCGGGCACTTTGTCCCCGGCTTCCGACTCGTACCGGATCTCCCGGCGAAGGGTCTTTCCGGCCAGGATTTCCTCGATGATTTCGACGGCGGGCACTGGCCGCGGCTTGGACGGGAAGGCGCCCATCACTTTTTCCATATTCTCCACGATGTGGCGCCGGCGCTCCAGCCATTCCTGCCGGTTTGTGACGGGCCGCAATCGCGATCGTGAGTCAAATACCTGCAGCAGTTCGCGCTTGTTGTCGTACAATGGGGCTTCTCCCCCGAACGAAACGCCAAGCGCTACCGCCAGGAGAACAATCTTCTTCATGGCAAGTAAATCTTACCGCTGTTGAGGGACGGAATCTTAGCCGTTGTTTCGCGCAGATTGTTTGTTTTGAATTCGTTGTGCTTTTGGCGATTCGAGTGCTTGTCAGGCTAGACAATCCGAGTCCAGCAAAGGATTAACACTTATGTCGATGTGGAACAAACGCGATTCCGAAGGTCCTGAACGGCCAGTAGAGCCTCGTCCCAATCTCGCTGCTCCGGCTTCGGCCTCGGCGTCCGGCCCCCAGCCATCCCCCCGGCGCGGTTCCTCCAGCATTGGCGGCAGCGTGACCATAAAAGGGGAGATTCATGCCAAGGAAGAACTGGTGATCGACGGCGATGTGGAAGGTACCGTCGAGTCGCAAGACAAGGTGACCATTGGCGTGACGGGAAAACTCCGTGCGCAGGTAAAGGCTCGAGAGATCATCGTGCGGGGGCAGTTACGTGGAAACGTGGTGGCCACCGACCGGATCACCATCCACAAGGATGCGCAACTGTCCGGCGACGTGAAGACCGCCGGAATCATTATTGAAGATGGCGCGTATTTCAAGGGGAGCATCGACATCATCAAGGGAGAAGCGGTACCGGCCAAGGAGCCGGCGCGAGCCACGCCCGAGCCGCTGATTGCCGCCTCGGCGGGGCGGTAACGCAGAAGGCTATTGTCTTCTGCGCTTCTTGAAGAACATCTCCTCCCGGTTGCCCACAATGGAGGGAATGACCATCGCGAACAGCACCGCCAGCGCGACCAGGGTAGCGACACTGCCGATGATCAGGTAGTCGCCCGGCATCCGCGGCCCTGGGAGCAGGTTCACTAGCAGGATCACCGCAATCAGAAAAACCATTATCGCCACGCCCGCCAGCGTGACCACCCGCATTCCAGTCGGCGCCATGTTCTCCATCTTAGCCCGCGCGCGGCGCGACGTCTGCGCGAAACGAAGAGCATATCCGGATTCGATCGGTGGACTCCCGGAATTCGATTTCTTCCTCTCGATTGAGTTCGATAGACTAGCAGGGCGATGAACCGCAGAAACGCTGTCCTCACCACCGCGGCCATGGCCGCCTCCAGTGCCCTCGGAGCCAATGACCGCCCCCGCGGCGCAATCATCGGCGCAGGCGGACGCGGCCGCTATCTGACCGGAGAGTTCAAGGAAATCGGCGTGGAGATGGCCGCCGTCTGCGATATCTACGAGGCCAACCTTCAGGCCGGCCTGAAGGTGGCCGCTTCGACCGCCAAACCCTACGACGACTACCGCAAAATGCTCGACGACAAATCCATTGACGTGGTCGTGGTCGCCACTCCGGACCATTGGCACGCGCGGATGGTCATCGACGCAGTGGAGGCCGGCAAGGACGTCTATGTCGAGAAGCCCATGGCGCACACCATCCCGGAAGGCTTTGCCGTCATCGACGCCGTCCGCCGGACCAAGCGGGTGGTCCAGGTCGGCACGCAGCGCCGCAGCTTCGACCTGTTCCAGAACGCGAAGTCCATCATGGACTCCGGCAAACTCGGCAAGGTCGAACTGGTCACGTCTTATTGGTACAACCAGCAGTCGTCGCTGTCGAATCGCACGCTGCAGGGCAAACTCGACTGGAAGCGCTGGCTTGGAACGGCCCCGCAGCGCGAACTCGACGAGAAGCGTTTCTTCAACTGGTATTACTACTGGGATTACTCGGGCGGCCTCATCGTAGGCCAGGCGGCGCACGTCATCGATGCCATCAACTGGTTCATGAACGCGAAGGCGCCCTTGGCCGTGACCTGTTCCGGCAACCGCCCGACGCTGGGAGCCGAGGTGCCGGAGACGGCGACCATGATCGTCGAGTATCCGGACAACTACATGGCCAACTTCACGCTGGGATACAAGGCCATGCGCTACAACGCCTTCAACGACCAGATGAAGAACTTCCACGGCTCCAAAGCGCGCTTCGACGTGTGGCGCGAAGGCTACGCGCTGTATCCGGAGGATTCGAAGGCCATCGACATGAAGCCGAGCGAAACGGATCGGCGGCCGGGCAGTTTCGGGCCGGCGACGCGCGCCCACATCCGCAACTTCCTGGAGTGCGTGCGGTCGCGCAAGGACCCGAACGCGCCGGCAGAGGCCGGCCAGGCGACGAACATCGTCCTGTGCATGGCGATGGAATCGCTGCGCACCGGCCGCCGCCTGAAGTGGAACGCCACAGCGCAAAAAGTGGAAGTGTAGGCGGCCAACGGCTGCATCTTGCCGGCTCTGGCCCGTGAGGCTTCCTGGAGTGAGCGTGAGGTTTCTCAGGGATGCCCTATGCTACCCTGACCTTGCTCCCGCATGACGAGATACTGGCGAAAAATCTTTGACATTCGACCAGGAGAAGGCGCGCGAACGCTGTCCATGTCGGCGTACCTCCTGCTGGTGCTGTTCGCCTACTACATCCTCAAGCCCGTGTCTCGTGCGTTGTTCATTGCCAAGTTTGACATCGACCGGCTCCCTTATCTCTACATCCTGATTGCCGTCGTCGGCGGCGTTTTCGCTACCTACTACAGCAAGGCGGCCTCGCAGTGGTCCCTGAGGGCGGCCGTTACGTGGACCACCATTGGAACCATTGGGTGCCTGATTTTCTTCTGGTGGGTCCTGAGACTCAAGCTGCCCTGGATGTTATACGTATTCAACATCTGGTCGAGCCTCTTCGGCGTGGTGACGGTGGCCCAGGGGTGGCTGGTGGCATCCAATGTTTTCGACTCGCGGGAGGCGAAGCGGCTGTATGGTCTGGTAGGACTGGGCGCCGTGATCGGCGGGTGGACTGGCAGCGCGTTCACCGCCTTTATGGTGCAGCATCTTGCGCCCGCGAACCTGGTGATCGTCTGCGCGGCGCTGATGGCGATGGCGTATGGAATGTTCCGGATCACGATTGCTCAAAAAGGAGTCATGATCGCGCAGGCCAAAGGCGATCGCGGCGGCGACCAGAGCGAAGCTTTCACAGTCTCAGGCATGCTGCACGACATCCGCCGCACCCGTCACCTCCAGGTGATCATCGCGATCGTGTTGATCACGTTTCTGGCGGATGTGGTGGTCGAGTACCAATTGCAGGCCGCGGCTAAGCTGGAATACGGAGCGGATGATCGCGCCCTGACGAGTTTCATGGGCGGATACTACTTCTGGCTGAATCTGGCCAGTTTCTTTCTGCAGTTGTTCCTCACCAGCATCATGGTCCGGGCGTTCGGGGTGGGCGGTACGCTGCAGGTGATGCCCATTTCGATCGGACTGGCATCGGTGGCTGCGTATTCCTTCTCCGGCCTCTGGGCCTCCGCGTCGGTGCGGATGGTGGAGGCATCGAGCCGCTATTCGTTCAACCGCGCAGGGATGGAACTGCTCTTTCTGCCTCTTCCCTCGGAACTTCGCAACCGGACGAAGGCATTCGTGGATATCGCCGTCGATCGTTTCGGGCGCGGGTTGGGGGGCATGGCGCTGGTGGCGCTGACGTGGGTGGGCTTCGTGGGCCCGAAGGACCTGCCGCTGGTGGTGATCGGGCTGTGCCTTGCGTGGATGGCGCTGTCGCATGTGGCGCAGCGCGAGTATTCGAAAACGCTCCGCAGCAGGGTGGAACGGCGGAGGCTCGACCTGATCGACGCGCGGTTTACGGTGAGTGATCCGGCCACGCTGCGGTTGCTCGAAGAATCCGCTGAGAGCGCGCATGTGGCCCCGGCCAATTATGCGCTATCCCTGCTGGCCGAATCCCCAGGCTATGACCTGGAGCCGCTGCTGGCTCGCCTTTCGTCTTCGGCTCCACCCGCGGTACGGGCGAAGGGGTTCGAACTCGCCGGGAAGATCGAGTCGGATGTCCTTTTGGCCGCGGCGGCGGAACAGGTGGACCGCGCAGACGATCCGCTCGCAACCAGGGCGGCTGCCCGCTATTGGATTAGCCGGTCCTCGGACGCGCGCGAAGTCGCCAGGCGGCTGTTGGATCATGCTAATCCGAGTGTGATCGAAGGAGCGGTCGAAGGTTTAGGCCGGAGCCATGAACTTGCTCAGGAGTTAATCGGGGAGTCGTGGCTGGCCACGCGGGCCGCTTCCGGCGACCCGGGCATCCGGCGTCTGGCGGCCTTTGCGATCGGAGTTCGTGGCGATCAGGGGACCGAGATCCTGCGCCACTTGCTCGACGATCCGAACGCCGCGGTGGCGGAAGCGGCCTGCGAGGCTGCCGGCAAGTTGAAGAACCGGACCTATGTCCCGCAGATACTCTCGCGCCTGGCCGATCGCCGTTTGAGAAGCGCCGCCATCTCGTCGCTGGCGGCATTCGGAGCCCGCATCTGCGGGACGCTGGCAGATCTTCTGCAGGATGTGTCGGCGCCATTGTCGCTACGGCGTCAAATCCCGCGCGTTCTCAAGGCCATTGTGGACCAGCGCAGTGTGGATACGCTGCTTGCCTCGATCGGGGACCGTGAACTGACCGTGAGGTTGGCGGTGCTGCGGGCTCTGGCCGGCCTTCGGGAAGCGGCCCCCAACCTGAATTACGGCGCGGAATCGGTGACGCAGCAGATTCTGAACGAAGCGCGCTACTACTATGAACTGGACGCTGCCCTCAAGCCGCTCGGGGAGACCGCCGGGCACAAGGCGGCGGGACTGCTGCGCCGATCGCTTCAGGAGCGAATGACGCAGGCCGTCGACCGGTTGTTCCATTTGCTCGGCTTGCGATATTCGCCGCAGGACATGTTTGCGGCTTACCGATCGGTTTCACGAAAGAACCAGGAGGATGTTGCCGCGGCCATCGAGTTTCTGGAAACGGTCCTCGACCGGCCGTTGAAGCGTGTCGTCGTTCCGATTCTGGAACCCACTGGCGCCCTTGCCGAAAAAGGCAAGGAGTTGTTCGGCATCGAGTTCCGCTCCGCGGAGCAGGCCCTCCGTGAATTGATTCGAGCCGGCGATCCGTGGCTGGTGGCGTGCGCGGTGGCCGCGGCGGCCGAAGCCGGCCAGTCCGCCCTGGTCCCGGAAATCCGGGAAGTGCGCACGAACGGTGGATCGGACGTGAGTGAGGTGGCCGGCTCGGCCCTTGCCGCGCTGGCGTGAGAATAACGGAATATGGCGGAACTGAACATCGTCGAAAAGGTCATCGCGCTCGAAGCGGTCGAGTTGTTGAAAAGCCTGTCCCCCGAGCAATTGGCGCGTGTCGCCTCGATCGCCCGGGAAGTCTCCGTACCGCCGGGCAAGGTGATCTTCGAGGCGGGCAAGGATGTCGATGCGTTGTATGTCGTCCTCGACGGGTCGGTGGAGATCATCCGCGGCGGCGACACTCTGCTCCATGCCCGGCAGAACGAGGTGATCGGCGCCTGGGCGCTGTTTGACGACGAGCCGATGCAGGTGACGGCCAGGGCGGCCGACGACGTCCGCCTTCTGAAGATCAACCGCAACGATTTCTTCGAATTGCTGAGCGACAACATTGAAATTGCCGCCGGCATCTTCACGACCCTGGTCAGGCGGTTCCGCAAGCTGGTGGAGGGCTAACCGCCTTGGCAGGAAGGAGCCGCGAACGGAAGGGAGCGGGCATCCTGGATGCTTGGCAGGAAGCAGAGCCGCGACCGGAAGGGAGCGGGCATCCTGGACGCCCGTGATTCATAATTAAAGAGGGACACGAATTCGCGCCGATGGACACAAAGGGACATCCCGCCACTGAACTCGACCAGACCCGGGAAGAACTCGCGCGAGTCAGGGCGCAACTGATGGAAGCCTCGCGCATGGCCGCGTTGGGCGGCCTGCTGGCGTCCATCGTGCATGAAATCAACACACCGATCGGCTCCATCCTCTCCAATAACCACGTGATGATCCGGTCACTCGACGCCATTACGCAGAAGATCGCCGCCAGCCCCGATGCCGGAAACCCCGGCCTGCTTAAGGCTCTCGCCATCATCGAGATGATGCGTGGCCTGGCATCGGTCGACAAGATTGCCTGTGAGAGGATCTCTTCGGTCGTCCGCGGCCTGAAAACCTTCTCCCGCGCCGACGACGGCACGCCGCGCGAATCGGACCTTCGCGATCAGATCAACGACACGCTCAAGCTGGTGTCCTGCGAGTACCGCCAGCGTGTTCGCGTGATCGCCGATTTCGGCGATGTGCCCAAGGTCGAATGCTATCCGCAGTTGCTGAACCAGGTGTTCTTGAACATCCTTGTCAACGCCGGCCAGGCGATCCAGGGCGAAGGAACCGTCCAGATCCGGACTCGGCTGGAAGACGGCTTCGTGCGGGTGTCCATCAGCGATACCGGTCACGGCATCGCGCCAGGGACTTTGCACAAGCTATTCTCGGGGTTCACCACGAAGCCAGTCGGAGTCGGCACCGGCCTCGGGTTGCTCATCTCCCGCCAGATTATCGAACGGCACCACGGCACCATTGAAGTGGAGAGCGAGGTCGGTGTCGGCACGACGTTTCACATCCGCATTCCGATGAGGCAGACCGAGCCGGACCGCCTTCCGGTCCCCGAAGGAGAGACGAAGTCGAGTGGCCAATAATCCGATGCCCACCGTGATCCTGGTCGACGATGAGGACATGGTGCTTACCAGTATCCGGGCGTTCCTGACGCTCGAAACCGAATACAACGTCCAGACCTTCTCGGACCCGGAGCGCGCCGCGGACCATATGCGCTCTCAACGCGCCGACGTGGTGATCTCCGATTATCTGATGCCGAAAATGAATGGCATCCAGTTTCTGGCCAAGGCGAAGGAAGTTCAGCCCGAGACGCCGCGCGTTCTTTTGACCGGTCACGCCGACAAGCAGAGCGCCATTCAGGCGATCAACGACGTCTCGCTGTTCCAGTACCTGGAGAAACCCTGGGACAACTCGCAACTGCTGCTCGTGATCAACGCTGCCATCGAGCGGGCGACTCTGTATCGCGACCTGCGCGACAAGATCACCGAACTGGCCGCGGCGAACTCGAACCTGAAAGAAATCCAGACTCGCCTGCTGCGGGCGTTCTTCTAACTCCTTCCGTGAATCGACGACGCGCCCTCTTCCTCTCCGCCGCTGCGCCGTGGTTCGCCACCGGCGCCAGGCCGCGCGCCACCCGCCTCCTCTTCTCCACCGAAGGCAATGTCTCCAGCGTCGGCCTCGATGGCGAGGGCGAACGGCCGTTGCGCTACGACATCGCCGGTATCCGCCGCTGGCAACCCGGGCCGCCGATGCACGACGGCCGCCGCCTGATCATGATCGGCTGGGAGGACGGCAAGATCCACCTCGGCAATGTGCGCAGCCACCAGTATCTTTGCGATGTCGCGAGCGGCACGATCGAACGGGAGATCCTGACGAACGGCCGCCTGGCCCCCCACTACGGGCCCGTCGCGGTGATGCCGGGCGATCAACGCCTGCTGGTCAACGTCATCCTGAAGGGCGACTCGCTGCTGTACGACGTCAAACTCGACGGGTCCGACGCCCGTCCCGTCCCCACGCCCAAGCCCGGTTTCTCGTACGGTTTCTCCCTCAGCGCCGATGGACGATGGGTGGCCTACCACACGACCGGCCCCAACCGGCGTCCCTACCGCATTTATGTACAGCGTCTCGACGGGTCGCAGCAACTCTGCATCGCCGAAAAGGCGGAGCACCTTTACTTCGGTCCCGTCTGGTCGCCTGACGCCCAATGGCTGCTGTATGCCGATTGCGTCCCCCGGACGGACCCCGGCCACGACTGGGCCGATCTCTGCGTCGGCAAGCCCGACGGCTCCCAACACCGCGTGGTCACGGTGGGCCAGGCTTTGTGGTTCGCCTCTTCGTACGGCGCACCGGGGAATCGCGGCAGCGGGTCGATCATCCCCGAATGGTCGCGAGACGGGCGCCACATTCTCGTCAATCGCCGGATGGCCGGCTCGAAGGTCCCGTGGGAGTTCCAGCCCGACCGCCCCGATACGGATCATTTCAACCGCGACTTCAAGCCCCAGGCCGCGCGCGGCGGGTCGCACGTCTGCCTGGTCGATGCGCGCACGGGCAGCATTCGCGAACTGACGCCACAGCGGGAAGGCCTCTGGGAATGGGGCCCGCACTTCGCCCCGGACGGGAAGCGTATCGTGTTTCATCGCGCCGCCGCGGGCGAACTTCCGGCCATCTGGGTCATGAACGCCGATGGTTCCGGCCAGCGCCTGATCACTCGCGGCACGGACCATCAGGGGGCGATCTTCGCCCGCTGGATGTAGCCCGTCACCTCGAGGGGATCACCGGCAGCACAACGTGCGACGGATACCGGGTCGAGTGATAAATGCGCTGTTTCGCGATCACCGGCTTGGTGGCAAACGCGTTGTTGTCCGCACCCGTGTTCAGGTTCGGCAGGTAGTACGGAAAATAGCTGCTCGAAATCTCCACGCGGATGCGGTGGCCTTTGGCAAACAGGTTGCCCGTCGCTCGCCAGAAATCGATCGTGTACTCGTACACTTTTTCCGGCTCGATGGTCGAGAGCCGCTTGGGTTGGAACGCTCCCTCGCGATCCGGGTCGCGATAGCGCGCTCGCATGACCCCATCGCACAACAACGCCGCGTACCCGTCGGGACGGACATCGATCAACCGAACCATCCAATCGGTATCGCGAGCGGAAGTAGCCGCATACAGTTTGGCCCGAACCGGGCCGGTGATCTCGATCGCCTCGGAAAGGGGCGCTGTGTCGTACACCAGCACATCGTCACCAATCGCGGGGACGCGCGCGTCTACCGCTCCGTCGATGTGCCCACCGGTGAACGGGCAACGCGTCGGCTTGTTTGGATCGTAGACATAGGTGTCAAACTCCGAACCGCTCGCTGCCTGGAGGCCCAGTTGTCCATCGCCCTTCAGGGAATTCGCCTTTCCTCCGCTCGAAAGGTAGTATTGGGTCCAGCGGGTCTGCGGCAGCGGCCAGTCCTTCTCGGGGTACCAGCGATTGACGCCCATCACGAAGACCCACACCGGCGGATCGTCCATCACACCGTTCGCTTCGCCCTTGAGCCAGTAATCGAACCAGCGGCAGGTGAGGCCGTCGAGGTCGATCAGCGAATCGGCCCCGTAGTCAAAACCTGCCAGCTCACGGCTGGCGTTAATGCCGTGAGGCCACGGGCCGATGATCAACCTCGGCCGCCGCGTTTCCGGCGTCGGCCCGCGCTGCCGCATGCCGAGGTAATTCTGAGGCGATCCCGGAAAGTTCGCGTCGAACCACCCGGTGGCCTGGAACGCCGGAGCGCGCACGCGGTCGTATTGGTCGTACGCATTGCGCTGCCAGTAGTCGTTCGCCGTATTGTTCTTCATCCACTCGTCATACCAGGCGCCGTCGCGCACGCCGATGCGATTGAAAATGTCGGCCTGCGGCAGGTGCGCCATGTTTTCCGCGCGATACGTGCTGAAGCCGCCATAAGGTCCTGGCCCAATCACCTGCTCGGTGCGGCCCGCCATCCGGGCGCCCCAATCGATCGCCCAGGCGGACAGGATGCCGTTTTGATATGGGGCGTTGTCGAGGCCGCTCGAGGGCGGTGAGACGAACGGCGCCATCGCCTTCAGATGCGGCGGCGCCTGCGAGGCGGTCCACCATTGCGTCCAGCCAAGGTACGAGCCTCCCATCATGCCTACCTTGCCGGTGCACCAGGGTTGGGCCGCGATCCACTCGACCAGGTCGTAGCCGTCGCGCTTGTGCTGATCGGTGAAGGGATCCCACTCTCCTTCGGAATCGAAGCGTCCGCGGCTATCGGTCAACACCACGGCATAGCCTCGCCGGGCCCACCACTTCGCCTTGTCTACGCCGCCCGCGCTGTTGTTGCTGTATGGTGTTTGGCTCAGGATCGCGGGATACTTCCCCGCCGCGTCCGGCAGGTAGATGTCGGCGGAGATCCTCACGCCGTCCCGCATCCGCACCATATTGCCCCGGGTCGACTGGACGCCGTACCGCTCCGGCGAGTAGCGGCCCGGGTCTGGTTTCACCGCCGCAAAGACGGACGACAGCGACAGCAGAAGGAACAAACATCTGGACGAGAACATAGCCATTTCCCGAGAATGCTACCACTTCGGAGGCAGAGATGTTCCGCCTTGGTACACCCTGGTGCTTCCTGCGAAAATCGGGTGAGATTTTGGCGGAGCGGACGGCACTATTTCACGTGGGCGTTGAACCCCCATGCTGATCCGCATCCGGTTTCGAGGCAGTACCCGCTCCGAGGACCAGCGCCTTGGGCGGTTCCGCCGCGTTCTGCGGGCGGCGCGCCAGACCTTGCGCTACCGGGGAGTCCTCGAGTCCGCCGGCCTCGGCTGCGAAGAGGATCTGCGGCGCATTCGCTGCATCGAAGAGGCACTGTCCCGCGTCCCCCGGCTGGAACCCATGGACATGCGCCGCTCCGTGGAGTCTTTTCGAAACCCCGGGGCCGAACCGCCCATCCCGGCGCGGTTTTTCTTTCCCGCGGGGGCTCAACCCCGGACAGCGGTGGTTCTCTCCCGGCGGAAGAGGTGGTTCGAGGAGTCCAAGCTCATCAGCCTCTTTGAGCCGGCCAGCCTGGAGACCATTCAGCGCTTTCAACCCGAGGCGATCGGCGCCCCGACCGCCTTCCTGATCTTCCTCGCGCGGATGATCGACTCCGGCGATTTTCCTTCTTTCCCTCGACTGAGGCGCGGTGTCGTCGCCTTCAGCGGCCTGACGCCTCGACGGGAGGGCCCCGCGTTTCTCGCCGCTACCGATCGCGATCTTCTCTGGCAGGTGTTCCGCGTTCCGGTGTTCGAGCAGTATCTCGGTTTTGACGGACGGTTAGTGGCCTGGGAGTGTGAAGCGCATGACGGACTGCATGTCGTTCCGGAGAACTCCGTGCTGGAACACGATCGAACCTCGGAGATTCTCTTTACCTCGCTGACCGATTGCCGCACTCCGACCTTGCGTTTGGGGACTCGCGTCAACGCTTCCATCGAACCGCAGCGCTGTCCCTGCGGTCACGCCGCGCCGCTGTTGATCAACCTGCGCCCCGTCCCCGAACCGATGCGGTACAAGGCCGCCGCCAACGCGTAGGTGGCGCCGGTCTCCGCTGTGGGGCGGACTTTCAGTCCGCGGCGCGCTTTAGCGCGCCCTTGGGAACTTTAGTTCCCCCACCTTCTGCCGACACCTTCGTGCTCGCCCGGGTTCCCTGGCGCAGGTCCTGCCGTTGGAGGCAACCTATCGCCTGGTCAGCCGTCCCACCGCACTGGCGAACGGCCCGAGTTCTGCCCCGTAAATCGAGGCGTCGCCCGCTCGCTCCCCACGAATCCGCGCTCCGAACACCGGGACGATCGTCCAACGCCTCATGTCCTGACCCGCCAACCGAACGCGCAGCCGAACCGCTCTGCGTTCCGGGCGCAGGTGGGTCAAGGAAACCATGTAGTCCGGGCTCTTCTCGCAAACCACCAGATCCACCGCGCGGGGTCCTTCGCCCTCCATTTCGAATTCGAAGGCATCGGGAACCGATTCGCCGGCTTGTTTCTCGTCCCACACGATCCGGACCGGCACTCCCCGGTCCTTCCAGTATCGGTACCGGGCCAAAGCCTCCCGAGCGCCCTGCGGATTGCAGTTCGCCAGCGGATTGTACTTCACCGACACACCCCCGCGATAACGCTCCGCCCCGCGAAACGCCTCCTCGACACCCAGGAGCGACCGGTGCCATTCCCCAACCACCTTCATCGGATCGGGCACGTAGCTTCCCGGTTTCCCGCCCGGACTGAGTTGTACCTCGTGTTCGAAGGCAAAGGTGACGGCAGCGCCCACGCGACGGCCGATCAGTCCGATCTGCTGCTGCCGGTATTCTTCGGGCGAAGGCGCTCGGGTCACCTTATTCGGCAGACGATTGTCGTACGCCTGCAGATGAGCCACAAGCGCCTGCCCTTGCTGCCCTTGCTGTTCCGCGGCCGACTGATACACCTCGATATCGAAGAAGTACCGCAGCAGATTCCATTCCCGCCCGCTTTCCATGGGATAGGGATCCATCAGAAAGAACTTGCCCTCTCTGGCAATCATCGGATAATCGGTGAGGAAGGCGCCCAACGGGTACTTGCTGATCATCATGACTTCCGCGCCGGGATAGAACTCCCGCACGGCGCGCACGATGCGTGTGCGCCACCGGGCGATGCCTTGCGACCAGAACCGTGCCCCTTCATGCCAGAGTCGCTTCTTTCCGGGATCCCGTACCGGGTCGACGGCCCGGAAACGCTCGCGTCCCGGCACGTGAGGCGAGAGCGGAAGGGTGATTTCTGCAAAGGAGGAGAAGTTCGTGTCCAGTTCCCGGTTCACCCGCTCGATCGAGCCGTAGCGCTCTTCGAGCGAGGCGCGGAAGGCGGCCTGGCAGGTGGAGCAGTGGCACCAGTCGCGGTCGATGGTGTCCTGATGGATATAGAAAAGCGGAACGCCTCCATCGTCCAGGCGGACTTCGAACCGGTGGGTCACACGGACCCGTGGCAGGACCGCCTCGAAGAGCGCCGAACCCTGGTATGGCCGCAGCCACCCGCGCACCACCGCTTCCGTGTGAGAGAGAAATCGCGGGCTGCGAAAACAGGGTGTCAGGATGTTCTTGCCGAAGCTCCTTTGAAAGATCTCGTCATATTGGACGGTATTGTCGGGGAGCTTAGAGACCGCGTCCGGGTGTTCCCGGAACCACTTCTGCGGCGTCCAGCAGCCCACGTTGAACATGGTTTTCAGCCGGTGTTTTTGGCAGGCAGCGAGAATTCGCTGGAAGGTCCGCGCCTCGGCATCTCCCGCGTCCGGACCCGGCGGCGGAACGCCGGCGAAATCCGGGTCGTTGAGCGGAATGTCTTCCTGCCACGGAGTGGGGCGGCCGTCTTCGGACCGGTACGGATGATAGATCAGGTAGAGCGCAGTGAACCCGGCGTCGCTCACCGCCTTCAATTCCGCGTCGATATTCCGATAGAACTTCGGGGCATCGAAGGCGAAGAAATAGTTGACGTCGGGACTGGACTTCCAACTGCTGATGGCGCGAAGAAGCGGCCCTCCTTGCGGCGTAACGGGGGAAGCGAGCAGGCTTCCGGACGTAAGGATGGCGGCCGACCGCCCGAGAAACCCTCGGCGGGGGAAAGTGGACAGCATCTCGAAGGCTCCTTGCCGGCGCGATCCCCAGAAGCGGTGTTGAGGCTGTACTCGCTGGTGGATCGAGCGAAACGCCGGCCCTTGTTCATTCGCAAGTCTACTGAGATTTGATCCCGGGGGCATCCGTACGCGCTGAATTTCCGTATCCGTTCCTGAGCCGGTGGGGTTGCGTTTTCCTTCCGAGCCGCGACCGTTAGAAGCCGTGAAAAAATGGGGGACTGACACCGTTTTCCGACCACAACTCGTTGATCTTCCACAAAACGTTGATCGGAAAACGGCTGTCTGTCCCCATTTTTTCACAGCCCCTTACACTTAGGGAGCGGTGGCTGGTCGGCCATTTCTTTTTCACGGACTCAAGAAACCAGGGTCTGCACCCACCTGACCCTGGTTTGTTCAGTGCTGCAAGTACTCCGTCGAATGGATCACGTGGGCTGTCGTGCTCGGCATGAACCGCAAGAAAGCCAGGCAACTCGTTGATCTCCTCCAGAAGAAAAGCTTCCACTACATCGAAGTGATCGAATTTGACCTCATCGAAGAAGATGACGCGGACTGACGCATCGCGTTCTCACAGGCCCGTCCGCCGCATCGTCTGATCGAGATCGAGTAGGCCGTCATAGACGCGCTGAAAGCTGCGCATGGTCACGGATGGCGCGTCGAGCGTTCGCGTCACGCCCTTGAGGTGGGTGTGGGCAAGCGAGTCCCGAGTCACGCGCAGGTTCCCAAGAGTGCTCTTGAGCGTCACGTGCTTCGCCGCGTCTACCCTTCCTTCGATCCGTTCCACGCCGATCAGACCGATGAGCTTGATGAGCATTCCCCGGAAATGCTTGTTGTAGTCGAACCCGTAGTTCGGCTTCACGATGTCGTTCGCGCAGTGGTCCAGGTTCTGCTGTACCTTCAGATGCCGGCGGCTCCAGCGCCCGATGAGTTCGTCCATGGACTCTTCGATCCACCCGCACAGCTCGATGATGGCAAGCTTCGCAAACCGCTCGGCATCGTCAGCCGTTACCGCGTTCGTATACGCATGATCCAGAGCCTGCAGGCTCGGGACGATGTACTGCTTGCTGATCATCGTTATTGTCCGGCGAAGATGTTGATGGCGGTGTGCAGGCGTGCGATCACGCGATGCTTCTTGGACAGGCCCTCTTTGAGCGACGTGTCGGAGAAGTCAGAGTGCTCCGCGAGCGCCTGGAACCGCCCCGCGACGACCGCCGGTTCCGCGGCCTTGAGCGCTTCCAGATTCCGGCCGACCCCGATCAGCAGCGCCTCAAGCACGGTCAAGGACAGCTTAGGAGCTGCGCCGGTGAAGATCTTCTTCATGATGCAATCGACGGTCTCCGTGAAGAGTGTGCGCTTCTGCGCGATGAAGTCCTCGCCTGCTTCTCGGTGGTCGTGCATGTACGTGTTGAGGAACTTCGCGAGGTGTCCCTCGTACGACTGCAGGTTCTCCTCGAACGCGAGGAACCGCAGGATGATCTCTTGCTTGGCGAAGCGGTAGAGCTGCTTCGGCTGCATCCGATTCAGCTTGCGCCAGGATGCATGCTTGTCCGCTTCCTTGAGGAAGTTGTTGAACGACCCGCTGTAAATGCAATTGCGGATCTCCTGGTTGTTGAGCTTCATGCCGCCCGTGTTGAGGCGGTGGAAAATCGTGAACAGGTACTCTGTGTGATTCCGCTTCTTGAGATCGCAGCGAAGTACCGTCACGGGGATCGTGAGGTTCTCGACGCGCGTGTAGTACTGGTGTAGCGGGTTCTCCTTCATCTTGATTGCCGCCACAGATTTCCCCGCGATCGCGGGCTCGATGTCCTCAAGGTCCGAGATCGTCCAGTCCCCGCCCTCCAGAAACCGGACGATGGTCGAGATACGCTGGAGGCCATCGATCACGATCCACTGCTGCGCCTTGTGGTCGAGTGCGAAGCACATGCTCGGGATCGGAAGCTGCTTGATGAGCGAATCGATGAACCGGCTCTGGTCCGGCCCCTTCCATACCACATCACGCTGGAACTCCGGCTGGATCTTCAGGATCCCCTGCGTCTTCATGCGGAACAGGTCCGCGCAGGATCGGAGCTCGTTGTACGCAACGATGTCGGAGGGGGGGACTTCCGAGTAATCGTCCTCGTTGAGGCTCTGTTCTTCGAGTTGTTCGAGCGTTGGTTCCATCAGGGCATCCTTCAGATGAACTCAGGGACAGCAACCGCTTTGGAGGTTTACAAAGCCCGAGCCGGGGTTTCCCCTCCCACTATGTTAGATTGTTGTCAATCGCGACATCAGCGATTTTGCCAAATCAGGGATGGCCCTTGGGCCGCGCACTCGACGTTTCCGATGCTGACTTCGTCGAGGCTTCATGAATCGCTTCCGTGATCTCCGGCTCGAGACGAACAACTTTCGCGACTTCCGAGGCGATCCGCTCGACGAGGCTGCTTTCATCGAATGAACCGTCCGGCTCCAACCAATAAACGTACTTTCCGACTGGGTATTCTTCTTCCCAGTCGTTGTCAACGGCGAGCCCGAAGCCGTCTTCCATCAATCTCCTTATGCAGCCGGTGGCACGATCGCTGAAGCATGAGCGACCAGGCCTATCGTCTGGGACATAGATGTTGACCGACGGATTGGGATCATCTGGGCTCAGCGGACCGGGTAAAAGGACACACAGGGCAAGGTAAAGGTCGCCTTTGATCTGCCACGAGTCCGGGTACCACTTCGCGCCGGACTCATTTGGATCGCAGTGCCAGGATTTGAGGGTCGATACCCGCTCTTGAAGCGCAGGGCAGAAGACGTCCTTGACATACTGCTCAAGATCTTTGTCAACGCCCTTCTTTCGAAGGTATCGATCTAATTCCCGCACTGCGTTCAGGTGTTCAAACACCAACCTGAGATTTGCCGGCATTGTGGTACCGCTCATAGATCCACCTCCAAGTCGCCACGAATGTGGTCGGCAAACCATCGAACGAGTTGGGCTGCATCAGAGGGTGTTCGCGGCTGATTCTGGTCGAGAATAGTGCGGAGTGTGCGGTAACTCATCGGCTGGAAAAACTCCGATTTGGCAGCTTCGCCCGTAGGCGTGAGGAACACGCCGAAGACGGTCGTCCCAGCATTCCGCAGGCGGCGATAGTGCGCCGCATAGTACTCCGTCTGGCCCGGCGTCTCGGAGTGGTCAATCTTGTTCTCCACGGCCAACACCCAACCATCGCCTTGCACCTCGATATCGATCTTCCGACGACCAACACCGACCGTCTTCCTGGTCTGAACCTCACGGACTCTGCTATTGGCCAAGGATTCACCGGTACCGAGGTGAACGAAATCTTGGAGGAAGCGATCCCCGAGTCCGTGGGCCTCCCACGGCTTAAAGAGCCAAGCTAACGCATCGCTGTGGGCATCCTCCAACCTGACTCGACCCAGGATCTCAAAGACATTCCACCCGGCGGTGTGCCAGTGCCCGCTCTCGATTCGATCGGACACCTGCATCAACAGCGCCCGAACCTCCCGCCCACGCTTCTGAAAGCTCCGAACAGCCTCCTGTGCCTGGTGGTCCAACGCCTCCCATTGCTGTAGGAGATTCAAGACCGAGTCGTACTCACTGAATGGTAGCTCGGGATTCCTCGTCTCCATAGTCAGCGCTTTCCACCCGCGATGATAACGCGTCTCTCGGCGCCAGTATGGTTCGTGGACGGCGAGGCCCTGCCAAGTGAACGAGGATCACGGCACGGCTTTCGCGACACTCCCCCGCGTGCTGGCCGTCGTGAGCATCCGTCCAATCTGCAATATAACAGCACGCCAGGGAGGGTTGCAGACGGCAACTTTCTAAACCAACAAAGGCGTTGCTGTCCCTGAGGCCGTCCCGAAAGTTGGAACCCGCTGATCGAGTGGATGAAGAGGCTGAGGCACCTACAAGACCTTCGTCCACAAAACACGTCCTTCGGCGCTCATGAGAAGTTACCCACCGTTGGGAACCTGGGACGTCCACAACGCGTTTCTGTATTTTCGGTGAGACTTTTTCCCGCTACAATACGCTAGCCCAACTACTTCAACTGGATGCCCGCCCTCGAAGGAAACGCGTTGGCCGTCCCCGGGTTTCCCAGTGCCCTTGTCATTGGCCTTGAAAAATGATTGTGCCCGGATTGGCAGGCTCAGACGCGCTCCCAGGCATAGATCACTTGACCTCGGATCGCTTGAATCGCTGACGCGCGCCATGCCGGATGTGGAGCACGTCTACCTGTTTGCTCTTTTCAGTGACGCGGTAGATCACGCGATAGATATGAGGCTTGTGGCCATAGAGCAGGTGTCGGAGCTTGGAATCCTCCGGCGTTTCCGGACAGCGGTTCGGCTGCTGTTCGAGGCTCAGTATGGCTTCCTTGAGCCCCTTGTACCATTTGAGAGCGGCATCGGAATGCTCAGCGTTGATGGCCTCAAAAAGGAGCACAAGGTCGCGCTCGGCGCGGGCCGCGACGTTAACGAGGTAGGCCATGCCGGGTTTCGAATTCTGCCAGGACCTCCCTCGCCGGCCGGACCCTGCCCTCTCTCACATCCTCCAGGCCCTGGCGGATACCCTCGCTCGCGTCGGCGTGCGCGGCAATATCCAACAATCGTTGATAGGATTCGGCGTCCTGCACAATGGCGGCGGCCTTCCCCTTGACGGTCAACACGACGGGACGCTTGCTTTTCTTGAGCTGTTTCATGAACTCACCCGAGCGGCGTCGGAACGTCGTCAGCGACTGGATGTCTTTCGTGATATCGAGCATGGGTCTACTCCCAGTAAAGCACCTTTTTAGGTGCTACCAGGATATCGGACACCAAGAACCAGAACCCTGCCTCTCCCGCATCTGCTGCTCCAGCGCCCGGTTCTGCCGTTCTTGCACCATCGCCCTCACCGCCACGTCCGGTCGCCGCAACTCCTCCCGAACCCGGATCTCCCCGCCTCCCGCAACTCCCGCACCAGCGCCACCACCGGCGATCCGCCTTCCGCCGGGTTGGCCGCCGCCGGGATCTCGACCACCGCCGGCCGGGGCCTCATGTGCAACTGCCAATCCCGCTCAGCGCCGCCGCCGACCGCCCGTACTTCTCCGCCCCCTTTCGGTATGCGATCCCGCGTACCAGCGCATCCTCGATCGCTTCCCGATCCGGATGCCGGCAAATCGGACACCGATCGACCTACACTCGGCGCGCCTTCTCTCTACTCGGAGCCTCGGATGGCGCCGGCCATCGCGTGTGGTCGAGCGTGTCGGCAACCCCACGGCTCACGCCGCGGGCTCCTCTCCAAACGCCACGCCTTGGCTTAGCTTGCGGTCGAAGACGGTCACGCCCGGTCCATCGCGGCCTTTGCCTCCATTTCGCGCTCCACCCGCACCCGTTCCAGATCCTTCGGCAGGATCTTCCGGTAGGCGAACATCAGCATCAGCGAAACCGCCACGATCGCATAAGTGAGGGTGGAGAATGACTTTGCCAGCCCGACGTCGCTCTTGAGCGCTCCGGCCAGCAGGATGCCCGCGCCGCCCACCAGGCAACTGCTCATGTTCATGATGCCGATGGCGGTGGAGCGGATATGCACAGGCAGGAATTCGCAAAGCAGCGGCTGGGCGTTGACGTACCCCATTCCCACGATCAAGTTGTAAAAGAAGATCGCCACCGTGATGGCGACGAACGACTTGGTGACGCCGAAGGTCAGTAGGATCGGCGCCGCCAGCAGGTACAGACAGGCCATCAGCAGCAACCGGTAGCGCGGGTGTTTCCTGGCGAGCCGATCGGAGGGCAATCCCCCCAGGGTTACCCCTGCGATGCGCCCGCCCTGAATCCACAACGTACCGTGCAATCCCGCCATCGCCAGTGACAACGCGAACGTTTCCTTGAAGAACAGCGGCAGCCAGTTGATGAACACCCAGTTGACGGTTCCAGACATTACCAACTCCACGGTCAGGATGACGAACGAGGGAACCCGCAGCAGTTGGCGAATCGTTTCCAGGAGAGACAGTCTCGGCTCGCCAGTTCCCGCGACTGTTGCCGCCCCAGCCTTGGTGTCACGGAGAGTGGCGAGGCAGACGACGGCAAGCAGAAGGCCCGCGCCGCCCAGAATAGTGAACGACGGTCTCCATCCGACGTGATCGCCCAGGTAGCCCGAGAGCCAGCCTCCTGCAACCATTCCGAAACTGAAGCCGGCCAGATGAATGCCCATCGCTTTGGCCCGCGTGTCCGAGTCGTGGTGGTCGGCGATGAGGGCGGTGGCCGCCGGGATGTATGCGGCTTCCGCAATGCCCAGCACGATGCGCAGCGCCAACAACTGCGTTGCGCTCTGTGCCAGGGCGCTGGCCAGCATGACGAGGCTCCAGGCGGCCAGGCTGAAGCTCAGCAGCCTGGCTCGCGACATGCGGTCGCCGAGGAACCCCGCAAACGGAGAAACGACCGCGTAGCTCCACAGGAAGAACGATCCTGTGGCGCCGAGCGCAATGTCCGACATGCCGAGTTCCTTGCGAAGCAAAGGGAACACGGCGGTGATGGCGGTTCGATCGCCGTAGTTCAGCCCTGCCGCGAGAAACAGCAGGAACATGACGTACCACTTGTAGCGGGGAGACTGGGATGCCATTGACGTTCGGAAAACGATGAAGGGCCAGTATAGCCCGTTTCTCCGGAGAACCGAAT
>JBJXGR010000078.1:0-13218 GCA_046160045.1 Bryobacteraceae bacterium | reverse complement strand
CAGCGAGCGGTGGCGTGCCGTGCGAATCGAATGTTGCGCTGTATCTGGGCGTTTGATGTCCGACGATCCGACCATCTGAGCTCCTCTACCCTTCGCCGTCAGGGTGGATCTTGTCCCCGATGAATACGGCAACGAGCGCATTCACATTTTGGACCTGATCCGACAGGGTAAAGAGGGCCTGCTAGGAGCGCTGAAGATTTTTGGCACGAGTGATCAGGACGACTTCACCGCCTACGCGGCCAGGCACATCGGGCGTGCGATTAAAGAAGCCGTCACCGACGACGGTTCGGCTGGTTGATCGGTGAATCATTAACCTTCTCCTGTTTGAGACGCCTTTCGCAGACTGCCGAAAGTGCCTTGGAAGTCGCCTGGCGCACAGTGGCCGCATCGAACTGAACCTCGCTGGGAGTCTTATTCCCGGGAGTGATGGTTGGAGCCGATCATCGCCCGGGCGGTCTCGGCGACATCGTCGGCCGTGACCGTGAGCATCTGGGTGACGACACGGACGACGTCGCCACGCGGCGCCCAGATCGCCGGGTCCGTCGGCCCGAACAACACCAGCACCGGAGTCCCCGCCGCCGCTGCCAGGTGGGCAATGCCGGAATCGTTCCCGATGTACAACGTGGCGGTCGAGAGCCAGCACGCCAACTCCCACAAATTTTCGAAGCGGACCGCCAGGTCCATAGATTCTTCCGGACCCGCCGTGTAGCAGACCTCCCAGCCATCGCTCGAAAGTTCCTCCCCCACCCTCAGGAATCGCTCGAGCGGCCACCGCTTCGCCGCGTTGCTCGCGAACGGATGAATCACCACGCGCGATTCCCGCGGTGCCGGCGGCACGGAGAGTCGAGGGATGCACTCCCCGCCGTGCGGCACCAGTTGGCGCGCTTGGGACAAATAGAAGTCCACCGCATGCTGCCCAGAGACGGACGGGAGAGCGGAAAAGAAGGTAATCGGAAGATCCAACCGCTTAGCGGCCTCCCGGAACTGGGCGCGATTGGATCCGTACCAGGAGACGATCCGGTCGAAGGTGCGCAAGCGGCCGACCAGGGGCTGCGGCGGTTCGATGCCGGGCAATTCCAGCCAGTCGAGACCCGTGCTGGACAGGGATGCCGCGTGATCGGCAAATCGGGCCAGGGGCACGTTCGATGCCGCGCACCAGACTTCCGTGGAATCGCTGCGCAGGCATTCGAGCGCGGGCAGAGAAAGGATGAAGTCTCCGACGGCGCCGGGCCGAATCAGCAGCGTCCGCACGTCCGCGCGCCTGATGGACCTATCGCCAGAGAATCAGTCCGGCCGGCAGGAGTTTGGTGATGTCGTTATAGAGCACGAACACGGTCACCACCATCAGGAACACGAAACCCACCTTGATGACAGTCTCCTTGACAGCCAGGCTCAGGTCGCGGCGGAGGACCATCTCGACCAGCAGCAGCAAAATCACCCCGCCGTCGAGAATCGGGATCGGCAGCAGATTGAAGATCGCCAGGTTCAAACTGACCATCGACATAAGCTGTATAAAAGCGGACGCGCCTTCGCGCGCGGCGTCGCCGGAGAGTGTGGCGATCCCGATGGGGCCCTGCAGTTGTTTGGCGGACATCCGGCGTTCGGCGATCCCTTTGAGGAACCCGACAATCATGGTCGCGCCCTTGCCATTCTGCCGGACCGACTCTGCGAGGGCCTGGGTCAGGGGTAAGCGGGTGGTGATGAACCTGATGCGGTTGTCCGGCTGTACGCCGATCATCCAGTAGCTCTGCCCATCCACGGTTTGGTATACGGGCTGCACGACGATCTTCTGAACCTTGCCTCCACGGTCGTATTCCACTTCCACGGGCTTTCCGCCCGAACCCTTGATCAACTCACGCAAGGCAATCCTCGAGTGGATCGGCGCACCATTGACGCTCAGGAGCAGGTCGCCTTTTTTGAGGCCCGCCTTGTCCGCCGGCAGGCCCGGCTGAATCGCGCCGACCTCGACCTCGTTCTTCTCCGACCATCCGGAATGTCCGACCCCCAGGCGGTCGTCGAGGACCGGAGTGACGGTTGTCTTGAACTTTTGTCCGCCGCGTTCGTAGTCGACAGACAGGGTCTTGTAAGCGCTCGAAAACTCTTTGACGAAGATGTCTTCCCAACTGGGATTGACGAGGTCATCGAGGCCTGTGATCCGGTCGCCCTGACGCAGACCGGCCTGGTCCGCCGCGGATCCCTTGGCCACGTAGCCGATAACACCGCGCACAGGCGGCTCGGCCGGCCTTCGGTACTCCACCATGAACAGACCCGTCAACAGACCGACGGAGAGAAGGATATTCATCAGCGGGCCGGCAGCCACGATAAACAGGCGCTCAGATTTGGACTTGCTGAGAAAACTGCCGGGTTGCGCGGCATGCTCGTCGCCCACCTGTTCGCCGAACATCTTGACGTACCCGCCGAAGAGAATCGCCGAGAAGCGGTAGTCCGTGTCGCCCCTCCGGAAGCCGAACAGCCGCGGCCCAAACCCGAAGCTGAATACCTCCACGCGAACGTCACACAGCCGCGCCGCCCAAAAGTGCCCAAGCTCGTGCACCAGGATCATGACCCCGATGAGAACGAGCAGCGAAAAGAAGTTCTCGAAAAAGACCATATGAGATTAACCTGGCAGGGCCACTGCCGTTGTGCGCCGGGCAACCAGATTGTGGCACACTTCGCGGGCTTCGCGATCGGTCTCGAGGATCTCGTGAATGGATTGGGGAGTTCGGGACGGCGCGCGCGACAGCGTCTCTTCAACCAGTTCCGGGATCGCCGTAAACGCAATTCGCCCATCCAGAAAGGCTCGGACGGCGACCTCGTCGGCGGCGTTCAGCACGCACGTCGCACCTCCGCCGGAACCCTGCGCCTGATAGGCTAGGCCCAACAGCGGAAACTTGTCGAAGTCCGGTGGGGAAAACTGCCATTCCCGGCCTCGCGACCAGTCCATTTTCGGCACCGGCGCCGGCGACCGCTCGGGATAGGTCAACGCATACTGAATGGGCATGCGCATGTCGGTGGCGCATACCTGGGCGATCACGCTTCCGTCGTTGAATTCGACCATGGCATGAACCGTCGATTGGGGATGAACCACGACCTCCACCTCGTTCGGCTGGAAATCGAACAGCCAGCAGGCCTCAATCACCTCGAACCCTTTGTTCATGAGCGTCGCTGAGTCGATGGTGATCCGGTCGCCCATCCTCCACGTGGGATGATTCAGCGCCTGCTCCGGAGTTACCAACCCCAATTGATCCTTAGGCGTATTCCGGAAAGGGCCGCCCGATGCCGTCAGAATCAGACGGGTCACATCGGCGCGGTTGCCCGCCCGGAGGCACTGATGCGCTCCGTTGTGCTCGCTGTCCACCGGGATCAGTTCCGCCTTCCCCTGCTTGACCGCCTCCATCACCAGACTGCCGCCCGAGACGAGCACTTCCTTGTTGGCCAACCCGACCCGTTTGCCGGCAAGGACGGCCCCGTACGTCGCCTCGAGACCCGCAACTCCCACGATGGAGGACATGACCGTATCGGCGTCCCCCGCCGTTGCAATTTCCACCAGAGCCCGTGCACCCGTCCAAACCTCGGGATGCGACTCCCTGGGCAGACAGGACCCGGCCAAGCCATCCAATAGACGCAGACGGGCAAGCTCTGTTCCTGTCACCACTACTTTCGGCCGAAACTCCAGAATTTGTGAGAGCAGCAGATCAATGTTTTGTCCGGCGGCAAGGGCAAAAATAGAGAATCTATGGCGATTCTGCCGGACCACATCGAGCGTGTTTCTCCCGATGGACCCCGTGGACCCTAAGACGGTGACGCTTCGCATGGAGAAACAGGACCCGCTTCCGCCATCATATCACGTGAGCCCGATTTCATTTTTTGGATTTGCTGTTTGCCTCTGAGACCTCTGAACCCTTGCGGGCGCCGGGGAGGGTTGCTTCAGGGGTCTTTGTTTAGAGGTTAGTCTCGCTTTGGTGGGAGTTGCCTCCCCGGCTTACTTCCAATTCTAATAGGCCCCTATTGAAAATGCAATAGAAAATTGTATTTTTTCCTAAGGGGCCCTCACTTCAATCCCCGCCCACTGCTCTAAGACCTTGATTGTAGAGCAGATATCCTCATCGGCATGGCCGGTGGAAATCGCCGCCTGAAACATCTGCCGGGTGAGACCGGTTAAGGGTAATGGTACTTGTAGCTCTCGGGCCGACTCCAACATCAGCCCGATATCCTTATGCATCCACTTAACGGAGAAGTTCGGAGTGAAGTCGCGGCGAAAGACGTAAGGGGCCTTGAAGTCGATCAACCCGGACTTGGCGGCGCTGTTGGTCAGGATTTCGATCATCAGCTTCGGGTCGATCCCAGCCTTGGTGGACAGGACAATGCCCTCGTTAAAAGCCATCAGAATATTGGACAAGATCAGGTTCTGGGTCAGCTTGGCGTGCAGGCCCATTCCCGGACCGCCGCAATAGTAGAGCCGCTTGCCCATCGGCTCAAACCAGGGACGAACCCGTTCGAATACAGATTGGGCGCCCCCGATCATGAAGGTCAGGTTGCCCCCTTCGGCCCCGGGCTTGGATCCCGTGCAGGGCGCGTCCAGGAACGGGATGCCCTTCGCGGCCAACTCCGCTCCCATCTCCCTGCTGGCACTGGGCGCGACCGTGCTGGCATCCACGATGACGGTTCCGGGCTTGGCGCCCTCCGCCAGTCCCCCCGGTCCCAGAATGACCTGGCGGGACATTTCGGTATCGCCGACGCAAAGGAAGATGCATTCGGCGAACTCCGCCACCTGCCTGGGCGTTTGGCAGAAGCGGCCGTTCTCGGCCGTCGCCAACTGTTGTGCCTTGTCCGCCGTGTGCGACCAGACGGCCACCTCGTGGCCGGCTCGCATCAGGTTGCGCGCCATCGGATAGCCCATGATGCCGAGGCCGAGAAAACCCAGTTTTGCCATTTTGTGACGAGAACTCCTCTCTCCAGTCCAATACCCGAGCGGTGGAGGCGCGACTCGGGTCCGCTCCACCGATTTGGGGAAATCGCATTGTACGACGCGGAGCGTGGATTGGACAATCCAAAGGAGCCGGATCCCGGCCTAAAAGAATCAGGGGAGCGCCGAACCGGGGTTCGAGCCGTGCGGAATCGGCCCTAGACCGAGGCTGTTTCCCGTGGCACGAATTCCTTCAGAGCCAACATGCGGAGCAGCAGCAGGTCGGTGGGCCGATACGAAAGGACCACGCCGTCGCTCTCGGGGTCCTCGACGATGACGTGCCGCCGGACCAGAGTGCGTAGTTGATCAATCGAGACACCCAAGGCCAGCGCGGCCTCGGTCTCAGTGTATTCCGTCTTCCCAATTTCCCATGCCATCATGTTGGTTGCCCTCACGGCTCGGCGTGCTTTACAACTCCGATTGTATGGGCCGGAGGTCGAATACCCCAATCAGGCAGAGCCCCTATCTGGTGTCGGACCTCACCTGAGTCTGGGCGGGCACTCTGTTGTCTCCAAAAGACTTAGCTAGTACCGCTTCCAGTACAAACGACGTAAGGCGGCGTACGATGAAGCCGGACCGCGTCTTAGTGCCCGAACCGCTCCCCGGTACTCTTTCGACAGGATCAGTTTGTTCGAAACAAAGTGCGAAGCAGGGTGGCAGTCAGGGCGTGAGTGACCATCGCGGCCCGGAGTCCGGAGCGGTAGGCCAAGCCGTAGAACACCCCGCCGATAGAGGCGACCAGCGCAAACTTCCAGTTGGGGAATCCACCGGACGGGAGATGGGCTGCGCCAAACGCCAGCGACGCGAGGGCGAGGGCGAGCCAAGCCTTTCCGGTGAGGTTTTCGATCCACTGCTGGACCAGGCCGCGAAAGAAGAATTCCTCGCCTAGCGCGACTACCCATAAGAAGCCGGCAAACTGCAGGGGCAGGATCCGGATCTTCTGGGGCGAGGGCCCCCACGAAAGGAAACCTAAGGCCAACCCCACTGAGATGCCGACCGGCACCAACAACACGAACCACTTGAGCCCGGCCTTCCACTCCGCAGCGTTCGGCCAGAAGCCGAAGCGGTCGAGGTCAACCTCCCGGATCGTCAGCATCACCGTCGCCGCCAGCCGGATCAGCATCAATTGCCCCAGCACATCGAGAGGTTCGTCCACTGGAAAGACATACAACCTCTTGAAAATACGGCTTAGGGGGATGGCTGCGAGGAAGACCAGCATCAACGCGTCGGAACTGACCGAGGGACGGCGGAAGACGTACCAGAAGGAGATGAACGCACCAATGACGAGGATGCGGAGGAAGGAATCGAACTGGAAGCCGCCCGCCAGGCTCGCGATCGAGTAGGGCAGCACCGCGCTGAACGCCAGCAGCGAGGCATAGGGCAGAATCGGGATCCGGTCAGCGACAGTTTCCCTCACCCGGCGAAAGCCAGGGAAAAGGTAGAAGGCGTACTCGATCAGAAATGCCGCGATCAGCGGGGCGGCCGCTGACAGGGGATACCCCCGCTGTGAAGCCAGCCAAAATCCGGCCCCGCCTAGCAGAATCCATCCGGCGAAGACCGTGATTCCGTAGGGGCGGAACACGGCGGCCGGAAAATGCGTCATGCGGCTTCGATGCGCTCCTCGACTAAGTCTACCCGTTCGCCCTCGCGCGCGAGGAAGATCTCCATGCCATTCGAGTGGGAGCCTTTCTGGAGAGTCTCCAGGTGTCGTTCGAGGAAGTCATCGTCATGATCGGGGTCGTGGTGAAAGAGAGCCAGTCGGCGAACGCCCGCTTCGCGCGCGCTCGAACACGCGTCCTCGAAGGTGCCATGGCCCCAACCGCGGTGTTCCGCGTATTCATCGAGAGTATATTGGCACTCCCGAATCAGCAGATCGGCGCCGCGCTGGAAGTCCAGAACCGCCTGATCTTTTTGAACCGCCTCCCGGCCGGAACCATCGATGCGGCAGTAGGGTTCGTGATCGGTCAGATAAACCAGCGACTTGCCTCCGTACTCCAGCCGAAACGCGGTGTTTCCACCGGGGTGGTTCAGAGGGTGGGTCAACAGGCGAAACGGCCCGATTTGCGCCTGACCGCCCAATCGATGGAATTCAATTCGGGCCGGCAACTCGCGGAACACGACGGGAAAGTGAGGCGCCTCCATCATCTTGTCGAAAGGTTCCGCGCCCCGCCCCTTCCGGTGCACCGTATGGATCCGAATGCGGGCCTCCGGGTCGTAAGCCGGAAGGAAGAAAGGAAAACCCTGCAAATGGTCCATATGTGGGTGACTGATCAGCAGGTCGAACTCCCGCTTGCCCTCCACGCGCATCTGCTGCCCGAGACCGCGAATGCCGGTTCCCGCATCCAGGATCAGCACGTGCGAGTCACACCTCACCTCGACGCATGGCGTGTTGCCCCCGTATCGGATAGTCGAGGAACCCGGCGTCGGAACCGACCCCCGCGTCCCCCAAAATTTCACCGAGTAGCCCGTATAGTCACCTCAGGGAAGAACTCGAACTCTTATGTTGCGAAGCTCCACCCGAGTATCGTGACCCAGGAATCCGATGTGCCCCGTGGTTCGCAACAGCCCGGGGTGTTTCTTCAACACCGCCTGGTCTTTGACATCGTCCAGATCGGCATCGACAATCACGTGCCCGTTCAGGGTCACCTTCACCTTTCGCCCGCTGGCGAGAATCTCTTCCTGGTTCCATTCACCGGTCGGCTTCTTGAAACCCTGTTTGGCCGGCACGACATCGTAAATCGACCCATGGAACTGCGCCGGCTTCAGCCACGCGCGATATTTCGCCGAGCCATCATCCAGGATCTGGATTTCCATGCCCTGGTAGGCGGTGTCGCCACTGAGCGGCGCCCGAATCCCCACGCCGTTGTTGGAACCATCTTCGAGCTTGAACTCGAAGCGCAGGATGAAGTTGGCGTACTCGTTGACCGTGAACAGGTTACCGCCACCATTGGCCGGGCAAACCAGCATCCCGTTCTCCACGATGTATCCCGGACCCTTCCCCTGGAATAGCTGCCAGCCCTCGAGGTTCTTTCCATTGAACAACGGCACGAATCCCTTTTCGGCACCTACCGCGAGGAACGGGCAACAGATCACGAGAATCCAGACGCAGCGGCGCAACATGACCCGAGTGTAACATCGGCAGAACCTCTGAAAACCTTTGGGCGTCGGCCTCGAGAAAGCGGCACATGAGGAGCGCCGGAGCGCCCCACAGCCTGGTGCTGGCAGGAAGGGTCAGGCAAAGACCTGTTTGATCACGCGACCGCCAAAGTCGGTCAGCTTCTCATGGCGGCCGTTGTGGAGGAACCATAGCCGGTTCTGATCCAGGCCAAGAGCGTGCAGAATCGTCGAGTGGAAGTCCCGCATGTGGAACCGGTCGCCCACGGCCCTGAGGCCGAATTCGTCGGTGGAGCCGAGGACTTGGCCTCCCTTCACGCCACCGCCCGCGAACCACATGGTGAACCCGTGGGGATTGTGATCCCGGCCGTTGCCGCTCTGCGACATCGGCAGGCGGCCGAACTCACTGCCCCAGATCACGAGGGTGGAATCGAGCAGACCCCGCTGCTTGAGATCCTGGAGCAAAGCGGCAATCGGCTGATCCGTGTGACCGCACATTTTGGTGTGATTGGCCACGATGTCCTTGTGCGCGTCCCACTGGGTGATCAAGGGGCCACCGCCTGAGTACAACTGAACGAACCGCACCCCGCGCTCCACCAGACGGCGGGCCATCAGGCACCGGGAGCCAAAGTCGGCGGTGTGTTTTTGATCCAGGCCATACATCTTGTGGATATGCTCGGGTTCCTGCGACAGATCCACAGCCTCCGGCGCGTGGCTTTGCAGGCGGAACGCCAGCTCATAGGAACTGATGCGGGCAGCCAGTTCCGTATCGGTGTCCAGCGTGTCCAGGTCGTTGAACTTCTGCAGCAGGTCCAGGGCTTTGCGCTGGCGTTCGGGCGTCATCCCCGGCGGGGGCTTCAGATAGAGAATGGGATTGGCTCCGGAGCGGAACACCGTGCCTTGATGAACGGCAGGCAGAAAGGCCGCGCTCCAGCACGGGGTGCCGCCTTCGGGGGTACCTTCCGGCTGCGGCATGACCACATACGCCGGCAGGTTTTCGCTCTCGCTTCCCAGGCCATAGGTCACCCAGGAGCCCAGGCTCGGGTAGCCGGTCAGAATGCGCCCGGTGTGCACCTGGTACATGGCCGGAGCGTGGACCACGCTTTCCGTGTAGAACGACCGGACAAAGCAGATGTCGTCCACGCATATGGCGAGTCGCGGATACAACTCGGACACATCCATGCCGCACTGGCCGTGCTTCGAAAACTTCCAGGGACACCCGAGAATGGGCGTGTCACCCTTGGTGAACTGGCTTTGTACTTTGCCAAACGATTCCGGCAGGGGCTTGCCGTTGTATTTCTCGAGCAGCGGCTTGGGGTCGAAGGTGTCGATGTGGCTGGGCCCGCCGACCATGAACAGAAAGATGACCCGCTTGGCCTTTCCTGCAAAGTGGGGCGCCTGGGGCGCGAGGGGATTCACCCGCTCGCGGGCGTCCACCGGGGAATCGAGCAGCGACGCCAGGGCAATAGCGCCAAACCCGTTCGCCGCGCGCGCCAGCACGTCGCGCCGGGTCACCGCTCTCGGCCAATGTGCTTCACGGGACATAGACAAACTCATTCCGGTTGAGGAGCGCCAGGCAGAAGTCTTCCAGATGGCCGCCGCCCCGAAGGAAGTCGCGGGCCAGCTTGACCTCGTTCGGCCGCGGCGCCCGGGCGAGTGTCAACCGGAAAGCGTTCCGGACCGCGCAGCCGCGAAGATCGGAGCGGCACTCGCGCTTGAGCCGCGCGGCGAAGGCTCTGGACTGATCCGCGGCGAACTCGCTGTTGAACAGCGTAAGGGCCTGGAGCGCGTGGGTGCTGTTCGAGCGCGCCGGGCAGGAACTCATCGCATCCGGCTGATCGAAGGCGGCCAGCATCGGCAGACGCACGGTGCGCTTGTTCAACAGGTAGAGACTGCGGCGGCGCAGGTTTTTCGGATCCGGATCCACCGGCCATAGCCCGTCGCGTTCGCCTTCCGTAAACAGCAGGTCGTAGACTTCGGGGTCGAGCGGCACCTTCACCGCAGGCCCGCCAATGGCGGGATTCAGCGTTCCCGCGGCGGCCAGGATGTGGTCGCGGAGCATCTCCGCATCCATGCGCTTGCGGTTCATCCGCCAGTACAATTGGTTCTCAGGATCGGCCTGGCTCCTCGCCGGTTCGTCGACGGACGATCGCTGGTACGCCTCGGAAGTCAGGATCAGCCGATCGATCGCCTTGATGCTCCAACCGCGGGCAACGAATTCAGTGGCGAGCCAGTCGAGCAGCTTGGGATTCGTGGGCCGCGCGCCCAGCACGCCGAAATCATTAGGGGTCCGCACCAGGCCGGCGCCCATCCGGAACTGCCAGATGCGGTTGACCATCACCCGCGCGGTCAGCGGATGATCGGGCGCCGTCAGCCAATTGGCCAGAGCGGAGCGCCGTCCCTTCGCGCTGGTCGTGATCGCCTCCGCCGCGGCGCCTTGGGAGAAGATCACCGGAATGCCGGGCGGAACGACCCCGAGCTTGTGCTGGTAGTCCCCGATTTTCAGGATGTGGGTTGGGGGCGGGGGCTGATCCATGTTCACCACGGCGAAAGCCCCGGCCAGCGGGCGCGGCTTGTTGCGTTCGATCTCGTGCATTTCGGCCCGCAACCCGGCGCGCCGGGTACGTTCCTCCGGGGTCAACGCATCAACAAGCTCATCCCAAGAGACCGCAATCTGGCTTTCGGCGTCCTTGGCCAGGACTTTCTGCTCCTCGTTACGCTTGTCCTTGGGGACGTCCAACGCCGCCCGCAGCGAAGGATCCAGCCTGGCCACCTTGGCCGCCTTCAAGCGATCGCGATAGGGCTTCTCGATCTCCGCAATCTTGTCCTTGACCGGCTTCAGCCTCTCCTCGTGCTCCTTCATCGCCCGCTCATGAGCCGCCTTCTCTTCGGCCGAGGCGGTTTCCACGTCCTTGCCGATGGTGCCCGCGAAGATGGCCTGCAACTGGTAGTAGTCGGACTGCAGAATGGGATCGAACTTGTGGTTGTGGCAGCGCGCGCAGCCGACGGTCAGACCGAGGAACACCGAGCCGACCCCATACGTCATCTCGGTGAGAACTTCCTGGCGGGTCATCTCTTCTTCCACGTTGCCGCTGACGATGTGAATGGGTCCCAAACGGTTGAATCCGGTGGCGATGAGAGCCTCCGGGTCGCCGGGATACAATTCGTCCCCGGCGATCTGCTCCCTGACAAACCGGTCGTACGGTTTGCCGGCATTGAACGAGCGGACCACGTAATCCCGATAGCGCCAGGCGTGAGGGCGCTCCCCGTCCCCTTCATAGCCGTTCGTGTCGGCATAACGGGCGACGTCGAGCCATCGCTGGGCCCAGCGCTCGCCGTAGTGCGGTGAGGACATCAGCCTCTCCACCAGCCGCTCGAAAGCATCCGGACGGCGGTCGCGTAGAAACGCATCGGCTTCCGCAAGAGTTGGCGGTAAGCCTGTGACATCCAGATAGGTGCGCCGCAACAAGGTCTCGCGGCCGGCGTGCGGAGAGGGCTCGAGGCCCTTGGCCTTCAGGGCATCCAGGAGAAACGCATCGATTGGATTCCGCACTCCGGTGATCGCGGGCGGTTCGGGCCGGACAGGCATCTGGAACGACCAGAAGTTCCGCCGGGCCAGCACGGACGCAACCTGCTTATCCACCCAAGCGGAAGCCAGGAGGCACACCGCGAAACCCAGAGCCACCGACTTTGCGACGTTCATCGGCCAGTGCTCCCTATTATCCGGCGCGGTTCCGCGCAGCGTCAATTCGCGGCCAGCGCGGCCTCCCGGGTTCGCTCGTCCGCCTTGGCCATGTCGCGCTCGAGCGTAAAGCGATACGCCGCCCAGGCGGCCCCCGCGGCCAGTAGCATAATCCCGGAGATGCAGGCGAACGCGAAACCCAGTCCTCGAATGCCCTTCAGATACCCGGCGACAAAGATGGCCACGCTTCCGGCCAGGACGTTGCCGGTGAGCATCAGGCCGAACCCTGTGGAGCGAAGGTGTGGCGGCAACAGGTCGCACAACATGGGATTCTCATTGGCCTGGCCGAACGTCCGGATCAGCGAGAACAGAAAGATGCAGACGCTGATCAGGGTGTAGTTGGGCGGCGCGGCAAAGGACAGCAGCATCGGCGCGGAGGCCAGGTAGCAGAGGGCCATCACCCGGGCGCGTCGGCGCGGTTGGGCGGCGCCGACGCGGTCGGAAAAATACCCGCCTGCCACAATCCCCACGCAGGCGGACGCCTGGAGCATGAAGGTGCCCGAGAATCCGGCACCCGTAAGGGACATATTGAAGGTCTCCTGGTAGAACAGCGGCAGCCAGTTCCAGAACATCCACACGCCGCCCGAGGTGAGCACCGCCTGGGTGACGATCAGGCAATAGCTCGGCGTGCGCGCGAGAATCCGCAGGCTCTCGACGACGCCGGCCTTGGGTTCCTGTTTCCTGGTGACAGTGGGGGCGCCGTCCCGCACGATCCACCAGGCGACCGCGGCCAGGACCAGTCCGGCGACTCCCAGAAGGACGAAGGCGGGCCGCCATCCGAACCGTTCCGCAATGAACCCGGTGAGGGTTCCGGCGCCGATCAGGCCAACGCTCATGCCCGCCAGGTTGAGACTCAAAGCGGTGCCGCGCGTGGCCGCGCCATGGTAGTCGGCGATCAGGGCCAGCGCCGCGGGAATGTAAAAAGCCTCGGTAATTCCGAGCAGCAGACGCGCGCCGATCAACTGGGGCAGGTTCTGGACAAACGCAACGAGCAGGGTCGCGACGCTCCACCCGGTGAGGCTCAACACGATCAGGCGCGAGCGCGAAGAGCGGTCGGCGATGTACCCGGCGATGGACGCGCCGATGGCGTAGGTCCACAGGAATGCCGCGCCGACCAGACCCAGGTCAATGTCGGTGAGGCCGAGGTCGCGGCGAAGCAACGGGAAAACGGCGGCGAGCGCGGTGCGGTCGCCGTAGTTGAGGGCCGAGACAAAAAACAGCAGCGCGACCAGGGTCCATTTGTAGCCGGAGCGGGAAGTGTTCATGAGCGTCGACGCAGTCCAACGACTATATCGAGGCTCGATGCCATGGTCAACGGGCATGCAGACGTGGAAGTAATGGGCCGATACTGAGCCGGACCGAAAGCGGCCGCGAGGGGCCGCCGGGAAATTTTTTT
>JBJXGR010000077.1:0-7461 GCA_046160045.1 Bryobacteraceae bacterium | reverse complement strand
GAGCGAATGATGGCCGCGCGCATCGATCCACGGGCGATGGTGCGGGCCTTCCGCATGCTCGATTCCGAGATCGGCGGATCCCCGCGGATGGCCCGATACCTTTCCACTCATCCACCCATCGAGGATCGTGTCCGCCTCCTGGAAAAGCAAGCTGCTCAATGGCGCGGAACCCCGCAGCCGTTACTTCCCGGTTCGAACTGGAAGAGCATCGCCGATGCCTGCCGGCAGTGAGGCCGTGGAGGGGGACTGAAGTTCCTTTGCACGCTGAAGCGTGGACTGCGGGGACCACGGCGATCAGCGGGGCGTTTTCACCTCGTATTCCCGCAGAAACGCCGGTGTGAAGTCGGCTCCGTGGCCCGGCGTTTCGGGGATCTCCCATGTCGCTAGGGAGGCTTTCCACTTTCCGCCGAAGATGTCCTTGTATTGCTCCGTCCGCGTGTTGCCTTCCTCCATGATCACGAAGTTGGGGATCGAGGCCGCGAGGTGCATGGTGGCCGCGGTGCAAATGGGCCCGTTCGGATTGTGGGGCGCGACGGTCACGTAGTTCGCATCGGCGATCGCGGCGATCTTCTTCATCGCTGTCACACCGCCCGTGCGCGACGTGTCCGGCTGGATGATGCGCGCGGCTTTCTTCACCATCAGCTCGCGATACGCCCAGTGACCCTGCAGCCCCTCCCCCGTGGCGATGGGGATGTTCGTGGAGCGCTGTAGCGCCGCCATCGCATCGACGTCCTCGGGCGGCACGGGCTCTTCCAGGAAGAACGGGTCGAAGGGCTCCAGCATCTTGACGATCCGTCCTGCGGAAGCCATGTTGAACTTGCCGTGGGCTTCGACACAGATATCGAAGGCCGGGCCCGCTTCGCGAATACCGCGAATCATCTCGCGGACTTCGTTCAGGGTCGCGGTCGACAATTGCCGGTCAGGGCCCGGATACTCGCCGAAAGGATCGTACTTGCCCGCCGTCGCGCCCTCCGCCATCAGTTCTTTGGTGCGCTTGAAGTAGGCTTCGGCCGTGCGTGGGATGTTGCCCCACCGGTAGCTCGAGTAGATGCGGAGAGTGTCGTGAATCTTGCCGCCGAGCAGTTTGTAGAGCGGCACGTTCAGCTTCTTGGCCACGATGTCCCAGAGCGCCGTATCGATCGCGGAGATGGCGGCGTAGAGTGTGCCGCCGAGGGTGTTTTCTTCCAGAATGTACAGCCTCCGCCAGAGCTTCTCAATAGACCAGGCACTCTCGCCGGTCACGTGCCTGGCCAGTGACCGGATCTGGGCGACCACGGCATCCACGGTGGGCGGTGTGGTGCCTTCGCCCCAACCGTGGATTCCCTCCGCGGTGGTGACGCGGCAGCAGACGATATCGCGGCGGCCGCCGATTCGGACCACAAACGGTTCGACGGCGCGGATGAGGAGGGTGGCCGGGTCCGCCTGGGCCAGGAGGGGCCGGGGGACGAACGGCACCGTGGAAGCAGCGGCGAGTTGGATGAAGGTTCTGCGATGCATCGGCGTACGAACGAGTGTGGCCGATGGCGGGCGGGCGATGCAACCGGGGCTCACGGCTGTCGAGTCCTGAGGGGATTCCCACCGGCGAGTGCGAATCGCATACTCATGGCCGAAAAGCCTTGCCAAGGGGAATTCAGGCTTCATGGGAGGTATTCACGTGCATTTAAGACTTGTCTTGTTTTTGTTCGCCGCCCTGCCGCTCCTCGCGCAGTATCGCGGAACGATTAACGGCGAAGTCACGCAGTTCTGGGATCCGGCCAAGACACCGCAAGTGACGGCCAACGGCTCGATCGTCCCCGGCACGGGCGACCGCTACAACGGCCTGGTGCTGCCCGGTGACGGCTGGCCCGACTCGGCCAAAGGAAGGGTCGCCGCCGCCGGCGATTCCGACATCGCCCGGCTGTTCCGCGGCATCCCCAAGTACTTCAACCCGCTGCGCAAGACGAATTTTCAACCCCGCTTGAGTTTCGCCTGGGATGTCTTCGGCGACGGCAAAATTGCGGTCCGAGGAGGCGCCGCTGGTGCAGTCCACGACGCTGACTAACGGGGTGGCCGACAATCCGAGCGGCGGCATCCCCAACACGACGCAGTTCCCGATCGACGCGGGCTCACTGCCTGTCGACTATAAGGTCCCGACGGTCTACATCTACAGCCTGGGAATTCAGCGGCAGTTACCCTTCAAGCCGGCCCTGGACGTAAGCTACGTCGGCAACACCGGGCGGCAATTGTCCTTCTCCCGTCCGCTGAACTTCCTGACGCCGGCAGAAGCCGCCGCGCACCAGGGAGTGGACACCCGCCAGTTCCTGCCCTATCGTGGGTTGGGTGGGCTGAACCTCGTCGAGCCCTCCGCCCCCTCCAGCTACAATTCGCTTCAGGTCGCCGTCAACCGGGGCAGCGGCCAACTGACCTACGGTTTGGCCTACACGTTGGGCAAGATCATCGGGTACGGGAACGAGGGAGTCGCGGGGGGCATCCAGAATGGCCACCCGCCCAGCAATCCGCTCTGGGAACACTCCGGGCGCGGGGACAACCCCGCGCCCGGATAGTGAAAGTGGCGATCGCCGTTTGATTCGAATTTACCAGCGCGCCGCCGGAGCGAACGTAACTACTTCTTTTGGTCGAGATATTGTCGGTCCAGTTGTCTGCTGTTACCCTGAACCGGGATCTGCGGCGACATGCCGATCTTGTCCAGAAAACCTTTCTGTAAGTCGGACGGCTTCATCTCGGTATAGTCCGTTTGGGCATCGAAGACCGAAGCCTGCGGCTCCCCGGCCACTAGCGTAATCGGACGGCCTTCGGTAATCAGGCGATAAGAGCCATCCGGTTGTTTTCGTTCGAACGTATATCGCAAGTCTTCACATCCGAGGTTCGGCGCAGCCCAGTTCACAAGGCGAAGCCCGGCATGCTCATCCCTCAAGACGGAGACCTCGTGGCCGACCACGTTGTCTTTTCCCACAACCACCTGCCCGCTCCGAAAGCGGCAGTCCTGCGGAGGGGCCTCAAAGCGATTCTTAAGCCTAGCCGTTTCTTCCTGAAGGCGGCGCACCGTGCTCTTAGCCGCAATCAGATCAGACAATGTGACCGAACGCCCGTCCATAAAGGTCACTTTCTTCATGCTCTGATTCCAGGACACAGGTCCAACGGATTCGGTTACGGCCGTCGTCCCGTCCGAGCGCCGGGACACCGTGCGCATGGACATCAACTCTCCGGCCGTGTTCCTCTCGAAGGAGTAAACGTGCATCGTCAAGACAAACGGAGAGGTCCGAACTTGAGCGTGGGCTAGACGCGCGATTGTGAGATTCTTCGCCGCATAGAAGCAGACAATTACAATCACGAGCACCAGGACCCAGCGCTTATACGCATGCATACCAAATGCTGTCCTCATATCACCTCCATCACTCGCAATTCACGCACGTCGAATGAAAGGTACATCCGAGGAGGTTGCATTCAAGGATTGTTCGGCCGTTCGGACAACCATGACCGGGCCGAGGATCCAGACAAAGTATATCGGCGCACTTCGACCAGGAGCCGCAGAAACCCAAGATATAGCAGGCGCTAGGCTCTCGACCTTCTCCAAATAGCGAACACTGCGCTCTGCCGGCCTGGGCGCCGGCGAGCAGAGCGGAAACGGCAATCACAAAAAACAGAAGTAATCGACGCATAGCCGGAATTTAACTCCGATGGGGGGGGGTGTCAATAGTTTTTTTTCACAGCCGATCATGAACTGACGCTCGCAACTGGGATGAAAATTGCCGTCTCTTGTGCCCCGATTGTCGCTGAAGCAGTTGTCTTGTTATTGAGTTACATCCCGTCGTGACCGGTTGGCTACTCTCGAAAGAGCCCTTCCAGGAGCCGTGCCCGGTCGCCCGCTCGGATTCCCGCACACCATCCATTGCCGCGCGGCCACTTGAGTGTGCGATGGCTCGGCAACGAGATCACACACCCCCGCACCAACCGCGGGCCCGCGGATCGGAGCCAAGGCCGAATGCGAAGGCTTCTAGAAAATAATCTTCCCGCTCAGAATGATCTGCCGGGGATAGTTCGTCAATCCCTTCACCCCACCGATATTGCCGAAGACTGCGGACGTCGGAGTGCTTCCGTTCAGCGAGTCATACCATTCAGGAGTATTGAACGCGTTGGTCGCCTGGGCCTCGATCACGAAGTTGAAGCGTTCGGCGATTTTGGTGCTCTTGGTGACGCCCAAATCGAAGCGGTGGATGGGCGGGTTGCGCAGGTTCGATAGCACCGTAGGCCAGCGGCGGACCCGGTAGGGATCGGTGTTGTTGACGAACGCCGCCGGGTTGATCCACAGGTCGAGGCGCTGCCCGCCCGGCACGGCGTTGGGGTCGGCCCCGGTCGGGATGGCATTGGCGGCCATCTCGATAAGCTTGCCGCTCTGAATGCGGACAATGCCCGTGGCCTGCCAGCCGTTGATGATGCGGTCGGCCCACCCGGGTGCGTTGGACAGAAGCCAGTGCCCGCGGCCGAACGGAAGCTCGACCACGAAGTTCGGCACGAAGATCTGCGGGAAATCCAGCGGGCTCAGCCGCTTTTCGAGGAAGCTGTCGGCCGGATACTGGTAGTTCATTCTCTCGAGCTTCTTCGCGGCTGTATACGCGATGCTGAAGCTGACGCCGTGGCTCAACCGTTTCACCAGGTAAAGCTGCAGAGCGTCGTAGCGGGTGTTTCCAATCGGGGAATTGAGGACCGTGACACCCGTGAACTGCGGGTAGGGAACGATCAGGCTCGAGTTGGCAATCGTTGCCTGGTTCAACCCGAAACCCGGAACCAGACCCGCGAACGGATTGGCGTAGCGGGTATTGAGGTACGTCGCCCCCTGAGTGAATTGCTGCTCGGTGAGCGAGTTGAGGTTCCGGCTGACGCCCAGGCGCGTGACGATGTTGTTCACATAGGCAGCGCTGACACGCATTCCCCAAAAGGCTTCCCTCTGGATTTCGAAGCTGAACTGCCGGGCGCGCGGCGTGCGCGCGTTCGGGTCGATGTAGGAAGCGGATGCGCCGATATTGGTCGCCAGTCCATTCCTGGCGCCGGCCGGTTGGATGATTCCGGAGGGGAACGGATTATCCAGCAGGTTCAGCGGCCGCCGGTTCGGATCGTAGGTTACCCACGGGGTCGCCTGGCTGAAGCCCGCCTGGCCCGGATCGTAGTAAACAGGGCCGTAGAACATGCCCCATCCGGAGCGGATGGCGGTCTTCTTGTTGAGCGCATAGGCGACCGCGATACGCGGTCCGAAGTCACGATTGCCGGGAGCGAACACGCTGCGGGGCTGGCCGCCCACGCCGGGAAACAGCAGACCGCCGCGAAGATTGGCGCAAGCGGGGCAATATTGAGATCCCGCCGCGTTCTTCACTTTGTCAGCCAGCGGGCTGACCGCCGTGGGATCGAAAGCTCCCGTCATCGCGTTGTAGCGGTCGGTCAAGCCATCGGTCCGGTCCCAGCGCAGGCCGATGTTGACGGTCAGCTTCGGCGTCAGCTTGATGTCGTCCTGTGCGTAGATCGCGTTGTACATGATCTGCCGAGCAGGTGCGGCGTTAATCTCCAGGTAGCCGCTGCCGACGCCGAACAGAAAGCTCGCCGTCTCGTCGCCCGCGCCGACGGTTTGGACCTCGGCGTCGGGCCCGTTGGTGTCTCCCCGTCCGAAATTGAAAAGCCCGGCGTCATACCCGCCGTTGATGATGTAGATGCGCTCCATGCGGATCTGACCGCCGACCTTGATGTTGTGCTTGCCGAGATACTTCGACCATGTCAAATCCATGTTGTTGACCTGGTCGGGCGTGTAGCTTCCGGCCGGGTTGCCGCCGCCCATGAACAAGTCGCTTCCGCCGATGTTCGAGCCCCCCATGCGGAACGTCGGGAAAGCCAAAGCCGATTGCGACTGGAAGGTCGGGCTGAAGCCAAGATCCTTGGGAGCCACCTCCAGACGCGGGGTCTCGAGGCTGCCGGTGACATAGCGTTCGAAGCCGAGGCGGAAGTTGAACACGCTGGTGGGCGATAGGGTGTGGGTCAGGTCGGCCACGGCATTGTGGTTGGCCCGGATAAACGGATAGCCGGCGTTGACTTCCGCGGCGGTGGCGTAATACTCCACCGGGAATTCCTTGTAGTCCGTACGGATGTGACGGAACATCAGCTTCGTCCGCTCGCTCACGTTCCAGTCGATTCGCGGCATGAACTCGACGTACTCTTTGTTCGCCTTGTTGCCGCTGGAGGCCACATAGTTGGTGGCTTTGACGACGAGGCCGCTCGATGCGTTGGGCAGCGGAATGTACTTCCAGAAGGCCTTGGCCACCGGGCTGATCCGGCTCGACGGAATGATATTGCCCGGGATCGGCGTACGGATCCAGCGGCCCGTCTGCGGGTTCTGCGAAGCGGTCCACGGGTCGTAGATCAACACCTGCTGCGGCGTCCCTCTGTCCAGGTAGAACGTCTGCGTAAAGTCGCCGTCGCGTTCCTTCTGCGTCGGAACGTAGCCCGAGAAGCTTTTCACGTCGTTGCTCTGGCTGACGTGGTACTTGAAGGTGAAAAAGAGCTTGTCGCGCACGATGCGGCCGGTGCCGATGCCGCCATAGGTGTTGTAGACCAGGCGCGTCCGCGGCTGTCCCAGCCGGTTCCGCTCAAAGTGGTTTGCATTGAGCGAGGTGTTGCGGAAGAAGGTGTAGATGTTGCCGTGATACTGGTTGCTGCCGGACTTGGTGGTCACGTTGATCACGCCGCCGGTGGTGTTGCCATATTCCGCGCTGTAGGCGTTGGTGATGACTTTCACTTCGGCGGTGGATTCCTGAGTGGGAATGACACCGAAGTTGTGCCCACCGTAGCTGGTGCGGTTGGGCACGCCGTCGAGCAGCATCTCGTTGGTGCGGGGTTCGCCGCCGTTCAACATAAAGCCGGAGGCGCCGAAGTTGCCCGAGGGGGTCATTCCGCGATCGTTGCCCGCCACCACCACGCCGGGAGCGCTGGGCAGGATGCTCATGACCACGCGCTGCACGGTCGGCGTGTACAGCGAGCGCTTCTCGTCGATCTCGCCGCCGCGGTCGGCATTCTCGAACTCCACCAGGCTGACGCGCGACTCGACGGTCACGGCCTCGGAAACCGATCCCAGCGCCAGTTTCAGGTTGACGGTCGGATTGGATGCCGCCGTCACGACGACGTTGGGCTGAACGGCCTTCTGGAATCCTTGCTGGATCACCTCGACAGTGTACGTGCCCGGTTGCACGAACCGGACGCTATAAAAGCCATCGGCGGTGGATGCCGCGGTATAGCGCGCGCCCGTCAGTGTATTCGACACCGTCACGGCTGCGCCCGGAATGGGCGCCTCGGACGGGTCGGTGACACGTCCGCTAATGGTGCCCAGCGCAGCGCCTTGTCCAAACAGCGTGGCGGCGCACACCAGCAGTATGGCCGCCGCTATGATTAGTTTCATACTGATATCCTCCAGCGTGCGTCCCG
>JBJXGR010000076.1:0-42280 GCA_046160045.1 Bryobacteraceae bacterium | reverse complement strand
AAGAGGTGCCTGGCACCGTTTGGCTGGATGGCTTTGGGAACTGGTGCCTGGCACCAATGATTTGGTCGTTACCAATGACCGACCACTCCCATTTGGGGAAGGAGCCGAGACTTCTGATGGCGACCCCCTGCCCCACTCGACTCGGTCGAGAGTTGGTGCCAGGCACCTCTCCACTGTCCACCGGAAGCGCCCACACCTGCTGATCCTGATAGCGCCGCAACGAAGCATTCACCGAGACCCGGTCGCACCATCAGGCCTTCGGGCGGCGGGTCGCGGAAATGCGACGACCCCTATTGGTTGGCATGAAAGAGCCAAACTCTGGGGGCCGCCACATGGGGCCCCTACAGTTGACAACGCGGGCAATCTCCAAGCGCGCATCTGACGATGGCGCTTACGGGTTATTGGCGGCCAGCCGAAAATGTAGAAACTCGAGGGCCGGTTGGAGACCGGTTGGAGACCGGCGCTACGGGCTTACCGGTAGATCTAGCGCGTGGGTTGTCCTACCATGGTTCGTCGATGATCCGATATAGCTACATCTTCATGGAACGGCTGGCGGCCGTCCAGCCACCCGATCAATTCCGGCGCATTCTCGCGCTCGTCCGCGAGTGCGGGTACGAAGGCATCGAGCTGAACCTGACCGAACCCATGGGGCTCGATGCCGACTCGCTGGAACGCTGGCTGCGGGAAGAAGGATTGATTGTGCCGTCGTTTCTGACGGGTGAAGCTTACCAGGATGGCCTGTGCCTCAGTTCGCAGCGCGCGGAGGTCCGGCGGCAGACGGTCGAACGCCTGATCCGGTATCTGGACATCGCGAAGCGGTTCCGCTCCATCCTGGTCGTGGGGCTGCTGCAGGGCACGCGCCGCGATGAGACGGACCCGCACGTGGCGGCCGAACGCATCGTGGAGGGACTGCGCGTCGTCTCGGCCGAAGCCGAAGCGCGCGGCGTGGAGTTTGTCATCGAGCCGGTCAACCACCTGCAGGTCGGCTTTCACAACTCGGTGGGGGAGGTGCGCGAGCTGATACGGCGCGTCGGGTCCCCGGCTCTCAAGCCGATGGTCGATACGATTCACATGAACATTGAGGAGGCCTCCCTCACGCAACCGATCCTCAACTGCGGCGCGGACCTGCGGCACGTCCACCTGTGCGAGAGCAATGGCGGGAGATTCGGGTCGGGCAACGTGGATTTCGGCGCAGTGCTGAAGGCGTTGCGCCAGACCGGGTATTCCGGTTTTGCGTCGGTGAAGGTCTACCGCCACCTGACGCTGGAGGACGCGGCGCGGACCAGCATGGCGTATCTGCGCAGCTTGGAAGGATAAGAGTATGGCCAGCTTTCAGAACAAGGTGGACGCCGACTGGCGGATGGGAGCGCGGTGATCCGATGAGCGCCCTCGAAGCCCTTCCTCTACTCGCGCTGGTTGCGGTTGCGCTTCCCGCCGAAGAACGGCTCGAGTTCAAACAGCGCTGTCTGGACGATCTGATCGCCCAGACGCCCGGGCTTTTGGCGTCTCAGAACGTGAAGACGGGGCGGTTCGGCGAGGGCATCTGGATCGTCAACGACCAGCACGCGATGCTGCCCCTGGCGGTGGTCTGGTCCACGCGAGCAGACAGCAATCCGTACTTTCATGGCAAGAGGCTGATGGGCGCGATCGTGGCCGCGGGCGACGCGCTGATTGACGACCAGGACGAGACGGGTAAATGGGTGTTCCGGAAAAAGGATGGATCGACCTGGGGCAGGATCTTCATGCCGTGGACGTACTCGCGGTGGATCCGTACGTTCGCCCTGATCCGCGATGCGATGCCCGCCGCGGCGAGGGCCCGATGGGAGAAGGCTCTGCGATTGGGCTACTCCGGAATCCGGAAGGACCTCGAGAACGGGCGGATTCACAACATCCCCTCTCATCACGCCAAGGGGCTGTACTTCGCTTCGAAGGCCCTCAGCGAACCGGAGTGGGGCACGTTCGCCGCCGGCTTCCTGCGGAAGGTCGCCGCCTCCCAGAAACCCGATGGCTATTGGTCCGAACATCAGGGGCCGGTGGTGGCCTACGGTTTCGTGTACGTCGATTCGCTGGGAGTCTATTACTCCGCTTCGGGGGACGAGGCGGTCCTCCCCGTGCTTCGGAAAGCGGCCGTCTTTCATTCTTACTTCACGTACCCGGATGGCTCGGACGTGGAGACGGTGGACGAGCGGAATCCGTACCATTCGGGTGTGCGCATTCCCAACGCGGGTTTCACGGTGACCGCGGAAGGCCGAGGGTACGCGGCCCGGCAGTTGAGGTTGCGCAAGGACCGCCTGCCTCCGGACGAAGCGGCGCTGCTGCTGCTCCACGGGCAGGAGGGACCCGCGTCCGGCATCGACACGCGCTCTGATTTCGACTATCGCCTGGCAAGCGGGGACGCGGCCGTCCGGCGGCGCGGCCCATGGTATCTGGTGGCCTCGGCCTTTACGGCGCCCGTGCCCTCGTCCCGATGGATCCAGGACCGGCAGAACTTCCTGAGCGTCCATCACGACCGCGCGGGGCTGATCCTGGGCGGCGGCAACACCAAACTGCAACCGCGCTGGAGCACGTTTACGTTCGGTGACCTGTCGGCCTTCTTCCACAAACCGGGCGACGAGAATCCCGACTTCCGGCCCCCGGATGGGCTGTTCCACGTGCCTACGGGCGCGCGCGTCGTCCCGGGCGAAGGTTTCAGCGTGGAGTTGGACTATGGTTCCCGGCACGGCTCCCTTCGCACGAAGGTTCTCGACCCATCCCGGATCGAATGCACCTGGTCGGGCGGCGGCGGTCTGAGCGGTCACGCAACGCTGCTCCCGCGCCCGGGCGAACGGTTCCGCACCGGCGCAGATCGTTCCTTTCAGGCAGGTGACGAGCCTTTCCGGCTGCCGCCCGGCGATGCCGAGGGCGTGTTCGACGGAGAACGCTTCCAGGTCTCTTATCCGCGCGGCACGGCCATCGAGTGGCCGGTCCTGCCTCACGATCCGTACAAGAAGGACGGTTCCACCGAGACCAATCAAGGCCGACTCGTCCTGGATCTGGCGCCCGGCGGCCCTCGCACGATTGTCATCCGGGTGAAACCATAAATTTATCGCCGCCGGTACATTTTGCTGTCTCCGTACGTCTATACTGGTCGAACAAGGAGGCTCCTATGGGAATGAGTGACGCTTTATTACCAGAATTCGATCATGAGATGGCCACAACGCGCACGGCCCTGGAACGCGTGCCGGAGGACAAGTTCGGCTGGAAGCCCCACGAGAAGTCGATGACGTTTGGCCGCCTGGCCTCGCACCTGGCGGAGATTCCGATGTGGGGGTTCATGACCATGGACCGTACGGAGCTAGACTTGGCTCCCCCAGGAGCGCCTCCTTATCAGCCAAAGGCACTGACGTCAAGAGACGAGATCCTGGCGATGTTCGACAAGAACGTCGCGGACGCTCGTGCCGCCCTCGTCAAAGCGGCCGATAGCGACTACATGACATCATGGTCCCTGCTGAAGGGCGGCCAGACCCTGATGACCATGCCACGCATCGCTGTCCTGCGCAGTTTTGTCCTGAACCACACGGTCCATCATCGGGCCCAGTTGGGTGTATTCCTGCGGCTGAACGAGCTTTCGGTTCCATCCACCTACGGCCCTTCGGCCGATGAAGGCATGATGTAGGCGCTGTTATTCCCCAGGCAGCTTCCAGCGCACCACTTCAAGCCGCGTCTCATTGTCCTCGCCGCGCCAGGAGAGACTGCTGACCAGAGTCCCGTCCGGCAGTTGAACGGTTCGGCCGAAGCCCCCGCCGCTGGGCTTGTCCCGTGGGGTCTTGGCGTCGAGTACAAACCGGTCGCTTTGGAAATCGAAGGCGAAGCCGTCCGCGGTTTCCGTGCCCAGGACGGCGTGTAGCCCGAGAGGCGGTTTCATCGAGCGCACCGTGAACGTCATCAGAAGCCTGCCGTCCCGAAGACGCAGGACGGACGGGTAGATCTCCCCGTAGTCGGTGAAGTGTCCGATCCGCCGGAAGGTCTTCCCCTGATCACCGGATTCATAGAGCAGCAGGTGATCCTGGTTGTCGTTCCAGCCTTTCAGCCACTCGTCGAGCCGCCTTCCCTCGATCGGGAATTCCTTGCTGTCCACACGGACCAGGTTCAGGAGCTTTCCCGACTTGTGCCGGAACAGCACAGCCTCGCCGAAGAAGTGATACTTGCTTTCAAACTCGAGCGCTTTCACGCGCTGCGACTTGTCCCAGGTGCGCCCGCCGTCGCGGGACTTCCAGAGGTAGTCGTTACGCTTGTTGTCGGAAGCGCCGAAGACCAGAGCGCCGCCGTCCACGGCCAGGACGTTACGGGTCACCTGCGTTTCGGCTGGCGACGCAAAGCCCTCGGGGCCTACCCTCGTCGTCGACCACGTCCGCCCGCCGTCACCGGACCGGTGGACGAAGCTGTAGGTATAGCCGTCCTTGTTCCGCACGTCCTGAGCGAGCAGGTGGACGGTGATGAACACCGTGCCGTCGTCCAGAATGGTCAGGTAGGGCTCCCTGCCCAGAAGCCCGATGGTCTGTGGTTTCGACCACGTCTTCCCCCCGTCGTTCGATCGAACAAGCAGCATGTCTTCGTAGACTCGCTTTTCCGGCAACGGGTATTGGTGAAAGGCGACCATCAGCAGTTCGCCGGACGGCATCATCGCAACGCATGCTTTGTAGTCGCCCACCACCCCTACGGGCACTCTCTCGGCGGGCAACTCGGAAGCGGAGATCCGCTTTGGATTCCGAACGATGACCGGCTCGGCGTTCACTCCCCACGCGGCCAGGATCACAAACAACCAGCGCGCCATACTCTTTCCTTTCTTCATCTTTAATAGACAGAGTTCGCGTAGAACTCGAACAAGGCCGTCTGCGCGGGCTTGAATTCGGTATCGCGCTTGTCGGCGTTGAAACGCGCAATCAACTGATAGCTGTGATGCGGGTCGGCGACGGAGTCCATCTCCGGCAGGTTCACGTGCGCAGAGCCGTCGGCCGCCGTCCGGAGGTTCAATAGCCGCCCGCCCATCTTTATGCGTTCGTCCAACGTGTGCTTGGAGAACGACTCGTACCCCGGCTTCCGGCGCTCGACCCACCAGAACTCGACATCCTTCCCGGCCAAGGGATTCCCGTCGGTGGTGAGGCTGAGCGAGTACTCGTTCTTCCAGCGGTTCCGCGATGGATCGAAGTCGCGCGTGAGTTCGAGGCGGGTTCCCCGGGTCCGGCGCCGCACCTCGAGACGAAAGAAGTGGATCATCAGCGATTGATCCACCGAACCGAACGCGTCGTCCGCTCCATAGTGCCCGGCACAGGCAAACCGGCCCTGGCCGAGGTGCTGGATCCAGGGCTGGTAACACTCCCGGCTTCGCGTGATCGCGTCCGGTATGCCGGCCAGCGGTTGCCAGGTGTAGCCCAAATCGTCCGACCAGTAGTAGTGCGAACTTCGCATGCAGCCGACCAGAATGCCTTCGCCGGTGAGCGCGACTGTCTCCGGCGCCCGCCCGGAGGTCAGGAATTCGAAGGCCCCCGGCCACCAGCGGTTGCCTTTGCGGTAAACAACCTGCCTTCCCGGCCGGGCGAAGATGCTGTTGTTGATACAGAGCAGGTCTCCCGAGGGGAGTTCGGCGAAATCGGTCTCCGAGACGGTCTCACCGCCGTAAATCGGGAGCGGCTGCGACCAGGTGCGGCCCTGGTCGTAGGAAAAGCAGAGGGTCATCTGAAGGGAGCCGGCGGCGTTCATGTTGCGCGCCGTGCGAACCGGCAGCGAGGCGCCGGTCCCCCACGCGGGAGCAATCGGAAGCGCCAGCACCAGCGTCCCGTCTTTCAGGGTGCGCAGGCGGTGGGGATGGCTGATCAACTCGCGGCCATGGAAGGGCGGCTGTTTGCGCCACGTTTTGCCGTTGTCGGACGAAGTAAAGAAGATCTCACCGGGGTGCGGCTTCTCTTCCAGCCCGTAGACCGCCCAGACAAAGCGCAGAAAGCGTCCGTCGCGAGTGCGCGCCGTCCCGAACTGTCCCGCCGAGTGCTGAAAGCGGGCGGGCTCGCGCGAGATCACGCGCCAGGTCTTCATCTCATCGCTGGATTCGAGGATGACCATTTCCATCCGCAGCGGCGACTTGTCGTACCCGTTCGGCAGGCCGAACTCGTGCCAGCGCTGTGGCGAGAGGCGTGGCAGCGGCGGCTCCGGGCGGGTCACCTCTTCACACGTGAGATACCACTGGCCGCGCTCTCCGGGAAAGAACGACACCCAGGAGGTATAGCCTGGCCGTCGGGCGGACCGGTACACCGTGCGAGATTCGAAATCGGCGGCGTACACTGCGTCCTGTTCATTGGGTGCGCCCGGCAGTTGCGTGGCTGCCAGCAGCCCTCCGGAATGGTGTAGGAACTCGCGGCGATTGGTCATCGATGTCTCAACTTCTATGGCTTCCCTTCCACCGGGCGGTGGACCGACTCACTCATCACGGCGGTGGGGCCGCGATCCAACAGTACCCAGCCGAACGCGGTCAGCGCCAGCAGACCGCTGGACGACGGTATCAGCCACACGGCCGTCTCCAGCCCCAGACGATCGCCCGCGGCGCCGATCAGGCGGGCGGCGGCGGCCGAACCGATGGCGCCGAATCCCTGGTAGACGGCGAAGGCGTGAGGAAGCCGGGCGCTGAAGCGGGTACCCAGGTACGATGACATCGCCGGATGATTTCCGGACATGAAGACCCCCGAGCCCGCCATCGCCAGCAGTCCCAGATGATAGTTATCCGTCAGCAGGACCAGCGAGAAGCAGACCGTTCCCCCGGCGGCGCACAGTCCCAGCAGGACCCGGTCAGGAAACCGGCCGGCCAGAAAGGTCAGCAGGAAGCGCCCCAGGGCAAACGAAGCGATGTTCGCGGAAATAAACAGCGCCATGCGGGCTTCAGGGATGCCCAGCCGGAGGTGATACAGTTTGCCTGCCCAGGAGATGGCGCCAATTTCGGCCAAGCCGTGCAGCACATAGCAGAAGCCGACGAGCCAGATGGCCGGGTCGAAGATCGGGTGTCTGGTTCCGGCGTCTCGCACGGCTTCCGCCGGCCGGACCGGCGCCGGTTCCCGAAACCGGGTGGCTACGCGGATGGCGAAGAGCAGATGGAACACTCCAATGCCGGCGTACGCGTTTCGCCAGGGGTATCCGCTCGCAATCCACCATCCAAGCAACGCCGGCCCCGCCCCGCCCAGTAAAGACAACACCATGTTGTTTATCAGGAAGGCCTTCTGGCGCTGGTCAGGGAAGCTTCGAGACACCAGCACTCCGTAAATCAGATACATCCAGGCGATGCCGATTCCGTAAACGAATCCGGCCGCCTGCAGCACGCTGAATGTGGGAGAAAGGCTGGTGGCCAGCAGTCCCGCCCCGCACAGAATGAGGCCAAGGAACGCCGACCGTCGCACGCCCAGCCGTTCCGTCATCGTTCCGCCGGCGAGAACCATGGTCAATCCGGCGATCAGCATGTACTGCTGGGTGCTTCCCTGCTGCTCGAGGTTCGCCCCAAACTCGCGCTCGAAAACATTGAAGAGGACGGGGAGCCAGTTATACGGCAGGGCGGGAAGAACGGACAGCGCGACGATGGCGAGCATCGCCGGGTGCAGCCACAAACTGCGGTTGCGAGTTTCCATGGGAATCCGTCAGGCGGTTTGCGAGCGGCCGCGATCCCAGACGGTCTGTGCGTACGACGGCAGCCCCTCTTCGCCTACCGCGATCCGCCAGATTGCTCCGGTCTGCCCCTCGCAGACCAACAGGTCCCTGCCGAGGAAAATGCAGTTTGTCGGGAACAGCCCGGGAACACGGATCCGGCCGGCGATCTCGCCGGCGGGTGAGACAACGGCCACCTGCCCGCGTCCGAACAGGGTGACATAGAGGTTTCCGCTGCGGGCGAAGCGGAGACCGTCAGGCCCGATCCGGCCTTCGAAGCGAACGAACTCAGCAAGAGGCCCGGCGAGAGAACCGTCGGGCGCCAGCGGCGCGCGGAGAATCCTGCCGGCGACCGAGTCGGCGACATAGATCATTTCCCCGGCGGGATCCAAATCGAAGCCATTGCTGAACTCGAGACCGTCAGCCAGCACCTCCGCCTTCTGATGCGCGCCCACCCGCGACAGGGCGGCGAGGGGACGCCCTCGCCAAGCGGGCCCCGGATCGGTGAAGTACAAGTGCCCGTTCGGACCGAATGCGATCTCATTCGGACCCCTCAAGGGAGTGCCGTCCGCGTAGCGGTCGCAGTAGACGGTCAGTTCACCGTCGGCCGTGGCCCGGAAGATGGTCTTACGCGAGTGGTCGCTGATCAACAGCGACCCGTCCGGGTGAGCGGCGACGCCCTGCGTCTTTCCGCCCGTGGTCACAAAGTGAGCCACGCCGCCATCGGGGGAGATCCTGGACACGAAGTCGGCTCGGCAGTTGGCCACATACAAGGATCCTTCGCGATCGAAGGCCGGGCCTTCCGCCATGGAAAGGCCACGGGCGAACGGCACCGGAGCGGGAAGGGCGGCTTGCGAGGAGACCGGGCCGAAGACATGCTCGCGCGCATTCTGACGCGGCAGAGGCAACTCGACCTCCTTCCCGCTGTAGGCGGACAGTTCCGCCGCCTCCATGATCTCGACACAGCGCAGGCCATCCCAGCCGGTCAGCACCGGCTCGGCGTCCCGCAGCACCCAATCGGCGAAGCTGGTGAATTCGCGGGTAAAGGCCTGGCGGAAACCATCCTCGTTATCGAACGAGAAGGTCTCCATGGGCTCGTCCCATCCCTGCGCTCTTACGGTCATCGTCGTCGGCTCGTAGAGAACGCCTCCATGTTCGAACACGATGTGCACGCCGAACGACTGCCGGAACGTCAGCATCGGCGAGAAGGGGCAGACCTCGAGTGTGCCGACCGGCCCGGTCTCGAAGTGGATCATCACGGAGATCTGGTCTTCGAAGTCGGTGAGGTGATTCATCTTCACGGGCGTTCTGGCAAACACGGACGCCGCATCTCCGCAGATGTGCCTCATGAAGTCGATGTCGTGCACGCCGGAATACGGCAACAGGCCCCCGCCCGTGGCGCGGCGGCGCCACCAGGCGTGCGCCTCACGGCGATAGAAGCCGTTGATGTTGACCGCCAGTACTCGGCCATATCGCCCGCCGCGGACGAACTCGGCCATCTTCGCGTATTGCGGACGGAGCCGGCGTTTGTGACCGACCATCAGCTTGACCCTGGCCCGGCCGGCCGCCTCGATCATCTCGTGGCACTCCGCCACATTCATCGCCATCGGCTTCTCACAGAAGATGTGCCGGCCGGCGGCTGCGGCGGCAAGGGCCATCGGATGATGGATGTGGTTCGGTGTGAACAACGCGACGGCATCGGCTCCAGAGTGGGCCAGGCATCCGGCGTAGTCGCTGAAGGCAGTGCCGCCGTGCTTCCCGCTCACGGCGGAGGCGCGGTCCAGGTCCGGATCGCAAGCGGCTACGATTTCGTACGGCGGGAGGGACGCGAGGAGATCGGCCATTTGCGAGCCGAAGCTGCCGCATCCGACAATGGCAACCTTAAGACGCTCCAAGGTATTCCTCCACGATCATCCTGATACCCGGCCCGCCCGGGGGCCGGCGGAAACTCACCTCTTGAGTTCTTCCACTTTAACCTTCAACGGGCGATAGACGAGTTCGCCCATCATGGCGATGGCGCCGCGGTCGGACTGATCGCGCGCGACGCGTGCGTAGGACTCGATGGCGCGCACTACATCGGCCAGGGCGCTGTTCGCGTGCTTCAGGGCGATGTCTCGCCGTCCTTGCGAGTCAGCCATCGCGGCCTCGCGCAACAGTCGAGCCGCCTCGATGTAGCGAATCCCGTAGTCCAGCCGTCCGATCCAATAATCCATGGCCCCGCGGCGGTCCGGCGCCGACTTCTGGCGGGCCGATCCGGCCGCCGCAAGTGCTTGCCGGTAGACGCTCTGGATCTCCAGCAGTTCCTTCTCCAGCGGCTTCGGCGTCCAGTGCTTCATCATCATCCCTTTCACGGGAAACGCGAAGCCCAAGCCATGTTGCTCCAGCAGCAGGGTCGCCTTCTCCACGCGCTGCATCACCTCGGTCATCGGGTCCACGCAGCCATCGCCGCAGATCGCCGTCCATTGGTCGCGATAGACCGCGTTCGGGGTGGCGGCGGAATCCCAGGAGGCTTTCGACAGATAGGCCAATACCGGATCATGATCGGCAATCAGCCAATACCGGGTGGAGAAGCCCGCCCAGCCGTATTTGCGGAGGTCTAGCGTCAGCTCGTGAAACGACCCGGTGGCAAGCTGCGGCAGCAAACCGACATTGTCGTCGTGAAGTGTGTAGATCAGAAGGGCGGGATTCTGTTTGCCCGGCAACCGCGACAGCGCCTCGCGCCGCTGGACAATGCGGCTGGGCGTGTAGTCGACGAAGTTCAGCAGTTCGTCGCCGGGCCGGAGGATGCGGCCTACCGCCGGGTATAGCTCTTCAGCCACATTGTCGTAGATGACGGGCATGTCCGGCCGTTTCGTGCTTGCGAAGACCTTCCTGTCGCGAATGAGCGCATCATAGAAGAACAGATTCACCAGGTCGCCCTTCACCTCCGCCACCGCGCGCTCGGGAGGCGAATGGAAGTTCCTGCGGTGGGCCGCGGCCTCGACGATCTTTTCGATCGATCCCGTCCGGGCCACGCTGTAACGGGCATCGAACCTGGTCCAGGCGCGCTGGTATTCTTTCACCCATTGCCGGTGCTCGGGCATTTGCACACCGAGGGCGGCCGCTTCAGGGTAGGTGTTCGCCGCCGCTTTCAGAATCGAGGCCACCAGTCCGCTCAGCTTCGGGTCATCGATGGCCGTATTCTCGCCAGGGACGATGCAGAGTTCGCCCAGTTGGCGGATCTTCTGCGAGGAGTTCAATGCGGGAGCAAACTCGGGCGGAAACTCCAGGGGGGAAACGTTGATGACGGTTCCCAGCCCGCGCGCGCGGCCGTGGGCCATCAAGCCCCGTACATGACGGATACCGGCATCGGTGAACTCACGATACCCCGCATTCTCGGGCAGGTCAGGATTCCAGAACTGCCTGGCGCTGCCGAACAGGAAGCGTCCCGGCATGTCGCTCGAAATGGGGAAGCGATACCCAAAGAACAGATTGGCGCTCGAACGGCGGACGCCTGCGTACTCGTAGTCGAGGAACGGCTGGTGAGGCCAGAGCACCACCAGCAGGCGATTGAACTTCATTTTGGCGAGCTGGTCGAGAACCGGCCGGTAGTCGGCAAGGCCCCAGGATGCGGGCCCGCATGCGAATTCGTTCACCACGCGCCACTGACGGACCGGCAGCAGCGGTTCCATGCGGACGTGCGCGTCGGGCATGGTGAACGTACCGGGCGGCGGCAGAACATCCCCGTGAAGCAGGTAGCGGACACCCCAGTAGCGCTCCACCAGATCATAGACCGCCCACAGCGTCGCGGGCGGGCTTCCACCACCGGCGATTAAGGCGGGCTTGCCGCCGTGGACCGAACGTTCGACAACGATGCCCTGGCTGCCCAGCCCCGCGAATCGCGCCGAAGCCTTGCTCTGTCTGATCAGGTCATTGGTTTGCGGCGAGCCAACCAGGAGGATCGATTCAGCCGTTGGCGGGACGGACGTCGCGGGTCGCGTCCGGATGCCGAAGAGTTTTGACAGGTACTCGCAGAGTTGGTCCGCGGCGTAGCGTTCCACGTCGGGCGCCCTTTCGCCCACCACCACCGCGACGGGGTCCGACGCGGCCAGCAACGAGGCGATCAGGAAGCTCAGCGCCGCCGCCCGTAACATTGAAGTCATATCCCTCCCGATTCTATTGCGATGGCCGCGAAGCTGTCACGATCAGCCGCGGATTGGAAGGATCCTTCAGGTGCGTGCGATCGAAGGAAGCAGTCCAACCGAGCATCGTAATCACCTGGTTGAGTGGTGCGTAGATGTTCCGGTCGATGCGGCCGATGGGGCTCTTCAAGTATCGGCCCAGGTCATTTGAATGGCAGAAGAAGCGATCCTCGTGGAATCGCGACTCGATCTCGTATTCCTGATGCCCGGCGCCGGACAGCACGCGCAGGAGGACTTGCGGACCTTTTGCCGGGGCAGGCTCCTCCCCATAGAACCAGGACACCGGCAACACCCGCAGCCGGCCGCCGACGATATCTCCGGGGCGCCGATTGACAACGCTGCGCTGGAAGTAGAGGAGCACGGTATCGTCGATCGAGGAAAACGTCGCGTAGTCCACGCCGCCGTAATCCTCCGGAAGAACGCCGACGTAGTCGAGGCCGCGGGCCATTTGCGGTTCAGGGTCGGGTTCCACGCGCCCGGCCGGCGGGAGAACGGCGGCGTCGATGGTTCGAAAGTGTCCCCACGTTTTCCCGTCGTCCTTGCTGATCGCCGACGACAAACGCCCCCTGCGGTAACCGGCCCGGATCTCGTCGCCGGAAACCTGGTTCCAGACGATGAGCAGATCGCCCGTCTTGGGGATTCGCGCCACAGTGGGGGGCGAGTAGGAACTGGCAAGCGCGGTCGGCCGCGGGAGGTCGAAGCGCTCGCCGGGCGTAAAGCGCGTGACCTGTCCATTTGACTTCACCTGTTCGGAGGGTCCGCTCCGGGTGGTGTAGATTCGTCCCAGCGTGGTCCGGCAGAACAGGAGCAGTTCGGCGTTCTTCGTTTCGATGATGCTCGGCTCGTCGCAGGGCCACATTCCGCCATACCCCTCCTGATGCCAGATCATGATGCCGCCCTCGCTGCGATGCCAGGTTTGTCCTTCGTCGTCGGAGTAGAAGGCATACGCGATGTCCGGCTCGGGCCAATGGGCATGCCCCTCGATAGGGACGAGTTTTCCGTTCAGAGTTCCCCATGAGCGGCTTGCGTCATAGAGGCCCAAGTGGCTCGCGCCATCGGTGAAGCGAACCGGCAATACCAGGCGCCCGCTTCGCATCTGGATCATCGTCTTCGGGTAGGGCCATCCTGCCTCGCGGCTCACGGTGATCTTCCCCCGCTTTTGCCACGTCTTGCCCTCATCGCCGGAGACGTGGAAATACAGGGAACCCTGGGTCACCGCGGCCGTCGAGGCCGGCTTCTCGGGAACCGGACCGCCGATCCTGCCGGACTTGAGAGCCACTACGTAGTCGACCGGCGCCGTCAGTTTTTCGGGCGCCGACCACGTCTTGCCGCCGTCGGCCGAATAGACAACCTTTCCGGAACCGATCATCATCAACCGGCCGTCGCGCAGTTTGGTCACCGAAGGGAAGGGAACCGGGGCCGCGATCTCGGTTCCCACCGAAAGTTGTCTTCCGCCCGCGGATTGCGGCGAGGGCGTCCGTTTCTCGATCACGTCCGCCGCCGTCGGCTGCTGGGCGATCACAGAGCCGGCGGGCAGACAGAGAAATAAAAAGACCAGAAATCGAGTCATAGTGTTTCTAGTGTTAAGGTGCTTCGTCACGGGGTGAATTCGTCAAAGACGGAGATCGGCAGGACCTTGTTCAACTCCACCTCGTTCCAGGCGTAATCCCCCGAGCCGCCGCGCCGAACGACGTGATGGCGATCGAGAAGGCCGAGCAGTTCGTTCGCTCGAGGCGCCGGCAGTCGGAGCGCCTCGGCAAACTCCTTGCCGCTGAACTCCGGCTTCATGCCAAGCGCCTTCACGGCGTTATCGAGTTCCGGGAACTGCTCCAGGATGCGTGGTTCGACAAACAATTGCCGGCCCGCGACGTAGAATTCGTAGGTATTGCGCCGCCCGGCGGTGGAGGTCATGCGGTAACAGTGGAACTTGCTGCTGCGCGCGGTGGCGAAGCGGACGTCGTCCGCGGCCGGGGTGAACTCGGCTTCCACGGTGTAGTCCCGGTGGATGTCGATGCAGCTTTCAAACTCCAGCAGGGCGATGCCGGCGCGGCCTTGCGCGTCTGTCGAACGATCGAGGGTCGACACGTCGTAACGTTTTCGCCCGCGGGAAGCCGCTCGTACGGTGAACCTTACCGGCCGCCCGGGCACCGGTTCCGATCCCGCTTTCAACGTTGCGGTGAAGGCGTTGATGTACCGGTCGCCTGCGGCGTTGCGGTTGCGCGCGATGGACAACGTTGTGGGGGCGGGAAGGCGCTCCTCCAGACGGAAGACATGCGTGCCCACATACTGATCGATCTCGCCGACCATGTTGTCTCCGCCGAGGTGGAAGAAGTTGCAGAACCGTCCGTCCTCCAACTGAAGGATACGAGGCTGATATAGAGACTTGGGCACGCCGTCAATCACGTACCAGGTGCTGCCTTCATCCTTTGAGCACGTGTACTCTCTGCCCCGTCCCGTGCCGACCAGAAGGCCTACTTTCGACAGAACTACGGTCTCCGGCGCAACGCCGCTCGCGATATTCATCACCGGTTGCGGCACAAACCGCTTCCCCTGCCGGCGCACTTTCTGGCGGACCGCGGCGCCACCCTGCACCGTCGAGTTGATCAACAGGAGATCTCCCGAGGGCAACTCGGCCAGATCCGGTTCGTAGGCGAGGACGCCGGGCAGGACCGGAACCGGACCCTGCCAACTGGCGCCCTGATCCTGCGAGTAGTAGATCGCGGCCTGCGATTCCTGCCGGACGAACGGGCGCTGATCGTTGCGCCTCTCCATGCGCCGGCCCGGGCCAAAGGCCTCCGAGTATGTGCCCAGGAAGACCAGCACTCCGTCGCGCAATGCGATAAGACGGTACGGGTAGAGAAAATAGTCCTCGGCTACGACGCCGAAGTCGGTCCAGGTGTTGCCCAGGTCCGTCGACTTCTGGATGATGCAGGCAGGTTTCTCCTGCGGATGGTAGACCAGGTACGTGTTGTGACTTCCGCGCAGGATCGAACCGTCCGGCAGGGAGAGATACCCAAAATGATGCAGGCAATTGGTGATCGCGCGGCCGGTCTCCCGCCAGGTCTTGCCCTGATCGTGCGAGCGCAGGACCACGCTTTCGGTCAGGATGTCAGGATCGGTGCAAAAGGAAGCCTGGTACTTGATCGGCAGCCCCATCGCCTCCCAGAACGCGAGCGGAATGGGCTGGTGGGTCGGGTTGGGCAGTAGCCGTTTCTCGATGAAGCTGACGAACAGAGATCCATCCGGAGCGATCCAGGGGGCGACCCAGGCCGCGTATCCGGGCCGCTTGGCCGGATAGTACACGGTCCGGGCTTCCAACTCAACCGCGCGGGCCTGCCAAGTCCTGGCGGCATCGCCCGTGCGCTCGGCACGCTGACCTCCACCTTGCGCCAGCAGGGGACCGCCAGCGCCGGCAGCCGCCAGAAAACGTCGCCTGCTTGCTTTCATCCGTGTCTTAGAAGAGGAACGTCGCCATCATGATGATCTGACGTCCCCGGTTGCCCTCGGTGCCGCGGCGGACAAACACCCCGTCCACCAGGCGCTGCCCGTTCGGATTCCGGATGTCTCCAGTGGCGCCGATGTCGTACACCGGGTGATTCAGGACGTTGTACATCTGGGCGCCGAACCGGATCTTGAACCGGTCGTCGGCGCCGAACGGGAAGTCCTTGTACGGATTCACCGTCAGGACCCACATGCCCGGGCCTTCCAGAACGTTGTTCGGCGCAGTCCCCAAGGTTCCCGCCCTTGGAATCGTGAAGCAGGCCGGATCCCACCAGGAACTCGTGCTGTTCAAGGGGCTAAACCGCTTGTTGGGGTTGCAGCCGGCGACCAGGTCGGGCCGGCCGGAGAATTGTCCGATTCCGCCCGGATCCACCCCGTTGTAAATCGGCGTGGCGAAATTGCCCGAGTGCCAGTTAAAGACGCCAGAGAAGCTCCAGCCGCCAGCCACGCCATTGAGAAGTTTCCCGCCGACGCCGCTCCGCTTCCAGTCCGATCCGAACTTTCGTGCCGATCCGAAGGGCAGGTCATACACGGTATTCACCAGGAAATCGTGGTTTGGCCAAAAGGTGCTGCGTGCCGCATCGCGGGCCCGATTGTAGGCGTAGTCGATGGTTGCGGCCGGCGCGGTGTCGCGTCCCGTGTTGGAGCCGTTGCCCATATCGTTGGAGGAGCGCTGCTCAGCATAGAAAACCTGGAGGTACAGGCCGTTCTTCCACTGGTGAGTCAGGGCGAGTTGGAGCGCGTTGTACTTGTCGAAACCGCCGTTCTCGACCCGGGTAATGTTCTGGAATGCCGGGTAGGGCCGCCGGCTCTGGTCGAACGCCAGGGTACTCAGCACGGGAGTATTGGCATTGTATTGCAACCCCAGTTGCCGGCTGACATTGCCGATGTAGGAGACACGGGCTCCCCAGTCGCGGAAGATCGCCTTCTCCACCGTGATGTTCCACTGCTGAACGTACTCAGGCCGGAAATCCACGCTCACGCTGTTGCCCGTGGCGACGCCTGCGGGACGCGCCCCCCCGGGGAAGGCATTTGGCCAGGAGAATTGCGGGACGCCGCCCGTCGCGGGGACGGCCGGGTTCAGGAAGGAGTCCGTCACCGCAAACGGCCCGCCTGTTTGCAGGGCCGCCCAGCGGAGCAGACCGCTGTAGACGCCGTAGCCTCCGCGGATGACGAGCGATCCGCTGCCCGTTGGCCGGTAAGCAAATCCGAATCGCGGCAGGAAACGCGAATTGGAGTTCGCCAGATTGGCAGGGTACTTTGCCGTGTCCGCGGCCACCACCGGCACCGCGGTGTTCCAAAACGGACTCACATTGGCCAGCGCTTTCTGATCCGGCACCACGATGCGGCCCGTCGGAAGATCGAAATTGAAGTACAAGCCGTTCTTGTCGCGCGATGGATCGAAACGCGTCCAACGCACTCCGAAGTTCAGCGTCAGGTTGCGCGTGACCTTCCAGTCATCCTGTACGAAACCTCCCCACTCGAATCCGCGCCGGGCGATGGTCGGCCTCGGCGTTGTGCGCGAGAACGTTCCCGGCAGGCCCAGCAGGAAGTCGGCAAACGGCTCACCCGTGAACCGGCCGTCGAATCCGAAGCTCCCAAAGCCCGGGTTGAACAAACTGTCCTCCAGGATCTTCACGAAGGAGAAACCTGTCTTGATGGCGTGGGCGCCGCGAAGGTAGTTCAAGCTGTCGGTAAACTGGTAGCGCGTGTCGGCATTGCCCGCTTGCTGGATAACCCCCGACTGCCAGTTCGTGATGCTGATGTTCGGGTAGCCGCGGAGGCCGGTAGCGGGCACGCCCTGGATTCCCCAGCGCTCCAGAGTCGCGGCTCCGAAGGCTTCCGGCTCGGTTCCGGAGACCTTCCCCGGCGTGCCCCGTAGGCGCGGAGTCGTGACCGAGAGGACGCGGGTGACCGAGAAACGGGCCTGGTTCACTAACGCGGTTCCGAACGTGTGGGTATCCGCGAGGATCCAGCGGTTCTCGGGAAAAGTCTGCGAGTACGGCGCGTCCCACTGATTACCCGCGCTCAACTGCGTGCTCTGCGCACCCAAACGCCGCTGACCCTGATACGTGAACGCGATGAAGTTCTTGGTCCCGATGTTCTGGTCGAACTTCATAACCCACCGTTTCTCATCGGTCCGGAACGAATCCGAGAACGCGGCGTTGTTCACGAAGCCGTTAGGGTCCCCGATGTAGTTGTATGTGCTGTAGAAGTCGCGCATCACGTTTTGGGCAACCGTGCTGATGCGGCTGGTGGGGATGACGTTGTTCGGGAACGGCTGGCCGGTAAGCGGGTCCCTGGGTTTCTGCGGGAAGTTCGAGTAGTCGCCCTGGCGCATCCTTGCCGTCGGGATCGTCTTGACGAAGTTGCCCACGATGTCCGATGGCCGGGGACGGCTATAGTTCACATACCAGAATGTCCGGTTCTTTCCGTTGTACAGTTTCGGGATCAATACCGGGCCGCCGGCGCCCACATTCTGACGCCATTGGGGGAAGCACGGGGCGCGCGCCCCTTGAAAGAAGGGCGTATGCACTGCGTTCAGACACGGGTTGGCGAGCGTTGCCGTGTAATCTCCGTGGAACTCGTTCGTGCCGCTCTTGAAGGTGACGTTGACATTGGTGGCGCGCGCGAACTCGGCCGGAGCGTTTCCGCTCACCACGGTCAATTCCTCTTGCGCCGTCGGAGGCGTAAACAGCGAGATGGACTGCTGCGCGCCCTCCATGCTCACCTCCGTGACGCTTCCGCGGTTTCCGCCATAGAGGAACAGTCCGTTGCGGCCGCCGGCCGAGCCTGGCGCCCACATCAACACGTCCATCGCCCAGCCGGAGCGGGTATTGTCGGAGAGCTTCCGGTCCAAGGCTACGCGCGGCAGGCCATAGTTGATGGTGGTTCCCTCGGTTTGCACCACGGGAGCGCCGCTCCCTGTGACCTCGACCGTCTCGGTGACATCGCCGACGCCCAACTCCGCATCAACCCGCCGCAGAGTCGCCGGCTCGACCTTGACGCCCGGCACGGCCTTCTTCTTAAAACCGGTCTTTTCGAATTCCACCCGGTACGAGCCAACAAAGAACCCGATGGCGCGGTAATCGCCGTTCTCATCGGTCGTCAAGGATCGGGTCGCCCCGTTGGCTTCGTTGACGATGGTGACTCTGACACCAGGCACCGGCGCGCCACTCTGATCCCGCACCGTGCCCGTGAGATCGCCTTGAATGCTCTGTGCGGCCAGCACCGACGTGAGCACCGCAAGCAGCAGGAACAACCGAACGACAGGACAGCGAACCATTAGACCCTCCTGACGCCAATGTATGTATACATCAACGTCTAGTGTAAGTATTCTATCTCGGCATGCGGGTGCGGTCAAGACAAAAAGGTGCAGATGTCAAAAAGGTGCAGATCCACAAGTCGATGAGAACGCTCGCCGCCTGGTCTCCGCCTACTGGTAGAACCACTCCACCGGCAGGATCCGCGTGCGGCTGCCGCCTGAAGACAATACGGTCTTCTGCCCGTCTTTTTCGCCGACCTTGTACGTGTTCCAGCCGTAGTAAACAAACACTTCCTCGCCGACCACGGCCAACGACGGGTAGTGGAAGTTGGCATAGTCCCCGGGAAGTTCGCCCACCCAGTCGTCGCCGACCACGTTGGAAAGGTCCGGGTCTGGAGGCAGGAAGTTGCGATCGGCATGATTGCGAATCGCCTCGAGGTTCTTGAAGTGCTCCCATGTCCGGCCCTCATCGCGCGAGATGGCGGTCGACAGGCGGCTCCGCCGGTACCCCTTGCGGATCTCCGCGCGAGATTGCTGGTTCCACACGATCATCAGATCGCCGGTCTTGGGCAGGCGGCAGATGCGGGCCGGTGAGTAGGACGACATCAGCGACATCGGCTTCGCCCCCGGCCACCATGAGTGCCCGCGATCCTCGCTGGAGGCCTCATACAGACGCCCGGTCAGCGAGCGGGCGACCAACAGGAGCGACCCGTCCTTGCGCTCGACAAGATCCGGCTCGGTCACGGCGTCGGTGATCTTCTCCCGATCCCGCCACCCCATGATCCAGCCGTCGTTGGCCTTCCAACTCCGGCCGTTGTCATCCGAATAGTAGGCGCGGCAGGCTTCCGCCAACGGGAAATGGCCTTCCGTCTCGCTCTGAAAGCGGACTCCACCCAGGCTGCCCCAGGAAGCGCCTCGCTTATCGAAGCGGCTTCCGAGAAACTGGCTATAGGTCACCAGCACCAACCGTTTTCCGTCGCGGAGCGAGATCATCGCCCCGTCCAGGCCCTGGGTTAGGCCGTCCAGGGTAATCTTCACCGGCTGGGACCAGGTGCGTCCTTCATCGGAAGACCACTTGAAGAACCAGTTGTTGGTCTTGTTTCCGAGCGCGGAGTCCATGTCCCAAACGTCCGCGAGCCAGGAGCCCAATTCGCCGTTGGGGAGCCGAATCAAACCCAGCGTGCCGCCGGGCTTGAAGTCGCTGCCCTTCTGCCAGGTCCTGCCGCCGTCGCGGGACTGCATGCCTCTCTCGGTGATCAGGCTGCCATCCTTCATCTTCACGAGGTTGGCAAAACGAAGGCCCTCCACCACCATCCCGCCCTGCGGGGAGTTTGCCGCCAGGCGCCTGGTGTTCGCAGGTGACGTCCCGCCCTCTTCCGACGGGAGCATTTTCGCTTGGTTCCTGCTCGCCGGGGGAGGCGGCCCGCTCTGGCAGCCGGCCAGGAACACGGCGGCGAGGACGACCTTGAGTCCAAACTGGCAGGATGGCAGTTCAAACCCTCCGGAGCCTGGCAATCGCCTCGCCGACCGATTGCACCATATACGCCATTACCTCTTCGGGCATCGCCGACCAGAACGGGAAGCTGATCATGTTGTCAAAAAAACGGTCGCATTCGGGGACATCGGCTTGACCAAAGCCAAACGACTGGAACAACTCCGAGCGGTACAGCGGCCAGTATTGAACAATACACTTGAGGTTGTATTCCCGGTACAGCAAGTCGATGAGGTCGTCGCGCGTCTTCCCATAGCTGGCTCCGTCGAAACGCGCCGACAGCAGATGATACGCGTGGGTGCGCTCCGCGGGAACGTGCTGGAAGACCAGTTCGGGGAACTCCCGGAGCCCGTCGCGGATCAACCTGGCCTGCGCGCGGCGCTCTTCGTTGATCTCGTCGAGCCTGCGGAGCAATAATCTCCCGACCGCGCACTGCGCTTCGCTGAGGCAGAAGTTGAAAGGCCACACGCCCTCAAGGCCGGCCACCAGATTTCCCATCGCCGGCGCCCAATAGCGGGCCCGTTCGCCCGGGAACGGCCAGATCCCCATCCAGCGCAGCTTGCGCGCAATCTCAGCGTCTCCCTTGCGGCGCACGGTCAGCATGCCCCCTTCCCCCAGGGTCGACATGTTTTTCTGGGTTTGGAAACTGAAGCAGCCGAAGTCGCCCATCGATCCGGTCTTGCGCCCTTTGTAGGTTGCCCCGGCGGCCTGAGCCGAATCTTCCACGATCGCGAACCCGTTCTGCGAGGCCAGCTCCAGGATCGGGTCCATGTCGGCGGGCAACCCATATAAGTGGACCACAACCGCCGCCTTCGTCCGGGGCGAAAGACACCTCCGGATCGTGTCCGCGGTCACGACACGGGTGTCCGGATCGATGTCAGCGAACACGATCCGTGCGCCGGTACGCCCAAATGGCACCGCGCTCGACACAAATGTGTGGGCCGGCAGGATCACCTCGTCGTCCGGGCCCAACCGGAGGAGGGTTGCCGCCAATTCCAACGCCGCCGTGCAACTCGATACAGCCACGCTGTCGGCGCAGCCGATGTAGCTGGTGAACTCCTGCTCGAATCGCTTCTGTTCCTCGCCCTGGCTCCACGTCGGATTCTCGCGAAGCGTCCGCAGCAGCACTTCCTCTTCCGCGGGGGTTAGCCGCGTCTGCACTGCCGGAAATTCAACCTTCATCCGGCTCATGGAGGTCTCGACAGGATTGTATACAAGCATAGCGACAGACTAGCAGGCCGGCTCATATTCCGCAACCCGGGCTTGCCTCGGAATTCGGTTCACCAACTTGTCGCGAAACAGACTTCGTGTGATCATCATGCTGTTGAGGCGCCTGTTCTTGCGCCGGCGGGCGGAGTGTGGATTCATGGACCGGGAGGGCCGCAGAACACGATGTGGCGAACGCGCGAGAGCCGTAGGGGTTTTCTGTACAAGTGGCAGGGATACTCGTTGTTGGCCTTTGTCCTGGGCCGCGACCTGGCTCGCGACGCATTGGCAAAAACCACGGGACGGGATCTGAACGCAAATGTCTATACCCGCCTCGGCGTCCAGCCCATGATCAGCGCCAACATTCCCTTCACGTTCCTGGGCGCCACGCTGGTGTGGCCTGAAGTTCGCCAGGCGATGGACGAGGCGTCCCGGTATTTCGTGGACATCGTCGAACTTCAGCGGGCAGTGGGAAGAAGACTGGCGCAGATTTCCGGCGCCGAATCCGGCATGGTTACCAGCGGCGCGGCGGGCGCGCAGGCCGTGGCCATGGCCGCCTGCATCGCAGGAAAGGACCCGGAGAAGATCTGGCAGCTTCCCGATACCACCGGTCTCAAACATCAGGTCATCATGTGGCGGGGGCGCAGCCTGTTTGACAGCGCCCTGCGGCTGGCCGGAGGCAAGCCGGTGGTGGTGCACAGCCTGGACGAGTTGCGTTCCGCACTGAACCCGTCGACGGCGATGTTCTTTACCGGCTATCCAGCCGATCCCGATCCGCCGGACGCTCCGCCCTTGGCCGGGATCATTCCGATCTGCAGGGCTGCTGGTGTCCCTGTGTTTGTCGACGCCGCGGGAGGCATCCCGCCCATCAGCAACCTGAGACGCTACTCCGCGATGGGGGTGGACCTTTATGCGTTCAGCGGCGGAAAGGGCCTGTGCGGGCCTCAATCGAGCGGACTGCTGCTCGGCCGCAAAGATCTGATCGAGGCTGCGCTGGCCAACAACAATCCGGTCGAGGGCGCGGTGTGCCGTCCGCTGAAAGTGGGCAAGGAAGAAATTGTCGGTTGCCTGGCAGCCGTCGAAAAGTGGCTGACGGTCGATCTTGACAGCCTGTACAGTGAACAGACTCGCAAACTGAAACGAATCGGAGCGATGGTGGAGACGGTTCCGGGCGTCACCACCGGCATCGACGTGCGAACCGGAAGCAACCGCTTCATGCAATTGACGGTGCGGTGGAATGAGGCGGCTCTGGGCATCTCGGTGGAGGAATGCGAGCGCCGGATGCGGGAAGGGAATCCCTCCATCTCCGTGCTCGCGAACTACAACCCCTACGTCATTCGCGTGGGTGAGTGGGCCGTCCATTCGAAGGTCCCGAAGACGCAGGACCGCTCCGTGGTGGTCTATTCGCTGGGGCTTCAACCGGGAGAAGACCTGATCGTGGGCAAGCGCCTGCGGGACGTCCTGAAGGGATCGATCGCAAAATGAAGCGGTGCGGCTATCGCCGTGCCGGCTTTGTCTTTTTCAATCGTTTCGAGCCAGCCCAGTAGAGGCTGATCTCGTGACCATCCGGATCATCCAGATACGCGTGCTTCCAACCCCACGGCATCATCGCGGGCGGCTTGGAGAACGTCACCCCGGCGGCTTCCAGTTTCCTGCAGAATCGGTCGAGCCCCGGAACCTCGAAGTAGAGGCGCACACCACCAGTGTTGAGGGGTTCACCGGGAGCGAGCAGGTGAAGGGCGATTGGTTGCGGTCCCGGCCGGCAGTTTGAGGCGGGCGTACACCAACCGGTCCCCGGCGCGGAATTCTTCGAGGAGGGTGAGACCGAGGATATCGCGATAGAAGCCAAGCGCGCGCGTAACATCGCGCGAGTAAATCATGGCGTGATTCAGATCCAGCGCGGCAGGGCCGCTCTTTGCGGTGGCAACCATGCCGGACAAGTTATCACCCTCCCGTGCCCGTCGTCCATACTGGCGCGGCGCAGCTTTGTTGGGGACCCGGCCAGCTCACTCGGGGCCAGCACGGGGTTCATGGTATCGTCAGATCGTGACCGACGCCACCGTTCTCGATGAACTTTTGGACCCTTTGAGCCGGTGTCTGGACACCGAGTCGGCCCGGCGCGTAGTTGAGCTGCGGGTCCCGCTCATATTCCAGGAAAGAATCGACATTTTGGCCGAAGGCGCAAATGAGGGCTTGCTTACGGACGACGAGCGCACCGAATACGAAGCGTTGATTAACGCGGCCGACTTCATCTCGATACTCAAACTGAAAGCCCGCCGGCGTCTCCAATCCCCTGGCATGTAGCAATGGAGCCAGCAGCGCGGGAGTTCGTCCGGCAGCGGGCAGACCATTCCTGCGAATACTGCCTGCTTCGTCAGGAACACAGTAATCTCACGCATCACGTCGAACACATCATTGCGAAGCAGCACGGTGGTTCCGATGAGTCCGACAACCTTGCACTGGCGTGCCACCGCTGCAACCTGCGCAAGGGACCAAACCTGACCGGAATCGATCCGCTTACGCGCGGCGTGACGCCGCTTTTTCACCCGCGTCTTCAGACGTGGGCCGAGCATTTCAGGCTACAGGGTGTCAGGATCGAAGGGATCACAGCCGTTGGACGCGCCACGGTCCACGTGCTCGCGCTGAACGATGCTCGCCGCCTCGAATTACGAGCCGAGCTTCTGATGCGCGGCGAATGGTCGGATTGACTGTTCCGCGATTCGGGGGCCGTGGCGAACCTCTCGGGACGCACCGCAGAACCGTGGGGGTCCCCCAAAAGTCGCACTCGACGAAAGCGAGTATACTCCTACCATGAACCTGCCACCGGGAAGTCGACGAACCTGGATCGCTTCGGTGGTCTCGGCACTGAGCTTGACGCGCGGCAGCGCATCGAACCAGTGCCACGAGAAGGACCTTCGGGGGCAAGGTGCGGTCCCCATGCAATGACGGATGTTCTTGGGTTGGGTCAAGGCCTCGGCTGGATGGTGGCACAAACTGACGAGCCCCAAAGACCTCTCGGGATACGAGCCCCTTACCGACTCCCCCCGGTACTGCGGTGATGGAAGTTGTCTCGCCGGGTCCGGACGGGCGATAATGCTTCGGCAGCGGCGGCGTTGGCTTCAGTCGCCGGTCTTGAGATTGCCTGACCGCATGGAAGGGAGAAAACGTGATGGCCGTTTCCAGAAGAGCGCTCCTGGCGAGCGCGGGTTCGTTGCCGCTGCTGGCCGGTGGAGGAGGCGATCGGCCCCGCCGCACTATGCAGCAATTGAGGGACGCACTGCGCGGCGTCCACAACTTCATGACCACGCCGTTTCGCGACAACCTCGATCTCGACGCCGACGGTCTCCGCCGGAATGTGGCGCACCATGCCGGCCATCCCCTCGCGGACACGACCATCGTCGTGGGCGGGGGCCTGGGCGAGTTGTTTACTCTCGACCTCGACGAGCAGAAAGCGATGGCAGTGGCCGCCGTCGGAGGCGCCGCGGGCAAGCTGCCGGTCGTTGTGGGTGCGGGCGGCGGCTACAAGATGGCGCTCCGTATGGCGGAGAACGCGGAAAAGGCCGGCGCCGACGCGATCCTGCTGTTCTCGCCGCCTTATGGGAGCGAAAGCGGGGAAGGCGCGTATCAATATTTTCGAGAAGTGGCGGCCTCAGTGCGAATTGGCGTCCTGGCCTACCCGCGCGGCAAAGACGAGTATTGGCCTGCCGTGCTGAAGCGCCTCTCGGAACTGCCCAACGTGATCGGGTTCAAGGACCCTTCAGGCGGCACGGCGATCGGCAAGGCACTGGGCACGCTGATTACCGAACGCCTCGTGTGGATCGCCGAGGGCGAAACGCACGCGCTCGAAGCGCTGCCCGCGGGGGCTCGCGCTTACACCTCTGCAGTCGCCGCGTTTGTCCCCAAGGCATGCCGCGAGTTCTGGAAACACGGGGTCGCCGGCGATCGCGAGCGGATGAAGCAGACCCTGACCTCCGCGATCGATCCGGTCGTGAAAGTCAGGTCCTTGCGGCCAGGCTACGGAATCAGCGGCATCAAAGTCGCCTTGGAAGCTTTGGGGAGGGCCGGCGGTCCGGTGAGACCTCCTGGAACCCAGGTGGCGGCGGAGGATCGTGGGAGCATTGGGGAGATTGCCCGTAAGCATGCCGAATCATCGTGAAACCATGTCGATGAACACAACCGGGGCGAATCCATCCGGAGGTCCGGTACGCCGAACCTTCCTGAAGATGTGCGGAGCCGCCGTCGCGGCCCAGGCCGCGACCCGCGATCAGCGGGTACGTTTTGGCCAGACGGACTTGTACGTTTCCCGACTGTGCCAGGGTACCGCCTTCCGCAAGGTCACCCGCGAAGCCAACGATTCGGCCGGGCAGGCCATCCTGCATCGCTGCCTCGATCTGGGGATCAACTTCTTCGATTCGTCGAACGCGTACGGTTGGGGCGGGGCGGAGATGGCGCTCGGCAAGGCCATAGCCGGGCGGCGCGACCAGGTGGTGATCGCCACCAAGGTCTCGCCCTCGCTGAAACCCGAGGGGAACACTCCGTCGGGCAAGACGCGGCTGTCGCGCGACTTTGTGTTCACGCAGGTGGAAGGAAGTCTCCGCCGCCTGAAGACCGATCATATCGACCTGTACCTCTATCACAGCCCGGACAACGAGACTCGTTCTGAAGAACTGGCGGAAACGATGGACTCACTGGTTCGTGCGGGCAAGATCCGCTATTGGGGCGCCTCCAATTTCTCGCCGCCGCAGATCGGCGAGTTCATCGAACTGGCCAAACGGAAAGGCAAGGCGCCGATCGCGGGGCTGGAAGACTACTACAACATCATCGCCGGCACCCGCCGCGATTTCATGGAGAACGAGTTATTCCCGCTGATCCGCCGCGGGCGTCTGGGCCTGATGGCGTTCAGTCCCCTGGCGGAAGGACGGCTTGCGCCCGACCGGCCCGTGGATCCGGGGAAGCCGTGGGCGCACGTGGTCGCCGCCCTGGATTCGGTCGCCCGAGAACTGGGAGCCACGCGTCCCCAGGTTTGCATCGCCTGGATGCTCGCGCACAATGAAGTCACCAGCGTCCTGGCCGGGGCCGAGGAACCCCGGCACGTCGAAGACAACCTGCGCGGCACGCAGTTAGTGTTGTCGCCCAGCGCGCTCAAGACGCTGAATGCGGCGAGTGACCGTCTGCGCGGCATCGACACCAGCGGGCGTTAGATGAGCATGACACGCCGTCAAACCGTGGGACCGATCGCCGCCGCACTGAGCGGGGGCGGTCTGCTGCAGGCACAGGAACCCGGCGGTGTGGTGGATGCGCACGTCCACATCTGGACCTCCGACACGGAAAAATACCCTTTGGCCCCGGGTTTTCGCAAAGAGGACATGTGGTTCCCGAGTTTCACCGCCGAGGAACTCCTTACGCTCGCCCGGCCGTCGGGAGTCCGGCGGATCAACCTCGTCCAGATGACCTGGTACGGTCTGGATCACACCTACATTCTGGATGTCATCGCCAAATATCCGGGACAGTTTTGTGGCACCGGCATTGTTCCCGCGATCACCGATGTCTCCGGACCCAGCCCCGACAACACGATGGTGGCGCTTTCAAAAGGACGGATCTTCGCGTTTCGGGTGCGAGGAAAAAGTACGCGGCCACCCCTGCCTGACATGCAGCGATGGATGGACCACCCCGGGTACGACAAGATGTTTGCGGCTGGCGCCAGGCACAATCTCGCCCTGAGCTTCCTGATGGGGCCGGCCGACCTGCCTGAGTTGGACCGGATGTGCACCCGGTTCCCGGATACGCCCGTCATCATCGATCATTTTTGCCTGATCGGCCGCGGCGGCGTTTTCGCGGAAGAGGAGATCAAGGCTCTGGCCGGAATGGCGAAGCACAAACGGGTGATGGTCAAGTTCGGCGGCTTCTACGCGTTGGGCGCGAAGAAGCCCCCGTACGTGGATATGCTGCCGCTCATCCGCAGGCTGGTGGAGGCGTTCGGCCCCCATCGCTGCATGTGGGAGAGCGATGCGCCGATGCAGACCAAAGCCCCGCAGACCTACGAAGCCGCCGTGGCGGTAATCCGGGATCATGCGGATTTCCTGAGCGCCTCCGACCGGCGCCAGATTCTCACCAAGACGGCCGAAGATTTCTTCTTTCGCCGGTAGAAGCTGCGACCCCCGCCGCGGCGACGATACTTCAGGCCGGATTCCGGACACAATGAGAGGCTAGGAGATTCGGACGAGTGGACAGATACCTGGTGGTACTCGCCGGTGCGGGCATTGGCGGCCTGGCCCGATATGTGCTCGGCGCCTGGATCATGGCGAAGTACGGGGGCCGGTTTCCCCTGGGCACCTTCGTGATCAACGTCACCGGCGCGTTCCTGATCGGCGTCCTGATGACTCTGTTCACCGAACGTTTGCATCCACACCCCCATTGGCGGCTGTTCCTGGTCGTGGGGTTCCTCGGCGGCTACACGACCTTTTCCAGCTTCGAGTACGAGGCTCTCGAAGCGGTGCGGGATGGTTCGCACTGGATTGGCCTCGCCTATGTCGCGGGCAGCGTCGTACTCGGCTACGCGGCGGTATGGCTGGGCGCGGCCCTCGCCGCACGCCGATAATGAACCAGGAGGCGTCATGCTGACCAAGGGTCCAGCGAAGAAGGTTACGATCTTCATCAACGAAGACACACAGCACCACAGGATGGCCCTGCACGACTCGATCATGACCTTCCTCCTGCACAAGGGAGTCTCCGGCGCGACAGCTACCCGTGCCTACTCGGGCTTCGGGTCACACCAGTTGCTGCATACGCCCAAGATCGAGGTGCTGGCGGAGCACCTGCCGATTCGGATCGAGTTCGTCGAGACCGGCGAAAAAGTCGATGAACTCCTGCCGACCCTCTACGAAATGGTCTCCGACGGCATGATCGAGATACAGGACACCACAGTGGTGAAGCTGGCGCGAAAATCCGTCAAGGTCGAGCCGGCGCCTCCCCATGGCCGAAGGCAGGGACCGGCGAAGCTTCTGCGCGTCTTCATGGGGGAGGCCGACAGATGGCATGGCGAGCGCCTCTACGACGCCATCGTGAAGAAGTTGCTTCTGATGGACATTGCCGGCGCGACGGTATATCGGGGAATCCTGGGTTACGGAGCGAAGGGCCATTCGCACAAGGCAACGTTTTTCCACCCGGTTCGGGACCTTCCCATCATGGTGTCGGTGATCGACACCGCCGAGAAGATCTCGGCCGCGGCGGAACTCATCGAAGGCATGCTGGAAGACGGCCTGATCGTCATCTCCGACGCCGAGATCATCCGGTTGACCCGCGGTTCCAAAACCGCGGAGGTCTGACCGATGCAACAAGGCTATCCCGCCCGCCTGCTGCGTATTCACATCTCGGAAGGAGATCGCTTTCAGGGCCAGCCGCTGTATGAGGCAATCGTCGCCCGGTGCCGTGAGATGAAGATCGCCGGCGCTACCGTGTTCCGTGGTCTCGAAGGGTATGGCGAGAGCGCCGAGGTCCATCGGCCGCTCCTGACACGCCATGACCAGCCGATCCTGATCTCGATCGTGGATACGGCGGACAGCGTGAGCCGCCTGGTGCCGGTACTCGAGGCAATGATGGATACCGGCCTGATAGCGTTGTCCGACGTGACGGTGGTTCGCGTGCGAAGGAAGACGTCTGCCCCTGAAGCAGAGGGCTCTTGAGCGCGAGCCCCGGACCCTCATCCGCTCGCGCAAGGTGGCACCGGTGCGGGCCGCAGGCTGGGGTTGTATAGATATATGCGATTCTCTACATGAGCCTTGCACTCGGAGCCCTTGTGGTCCGTTTTCGGGGTGCTCTTAGTGTCCTGCCTCAGAACGGCACCTACCACCGATGATCGCTGCTCCAACTGAAGTACTAAGCTCCTTCTGAAGTCCGCGCGGTGCCGGAAACCGGCTTCTTAGTTGGCTTGCAATCATCACAAAACACAGACCGAATTTCCCGGCGGCCGTGGTTGTATGCGCTCCCCGGCCTGTCGGAGAAACACCTTATGAGAATGGGCCGCATGCAGCTCTACTGCATTACTCCCTGGTCTTGATCGGTACGCCAATGCGCTCTAGACTCGATTCGTGATCAATCGAAGGCAATCCAGTTCGGAATCGATTTGGACGCGTTCGATCCCTATCGTCCGATCGGAGGCAAGGTATATGGGACTCGCTGTTCGCTTCGTGATTTTTCTTATCGCCGCGACGATGTCGTTCGCGCAAACCAAGGTGGCGCCGGATCTCAAGGATCAACTGGGACGCATGGTTCGTGCTCCGCAGACGCCAGTGGATGTCATTATCCAGTTCCCAAAGGGAATGGACAAGGACCTGCTGAAGTTGATGGGGCCGTACGGCAAGGTCAAGAAGCAGTTCACCCGGATTCCGGCGATCAATGTTCAGCTTCCCTCCGGTGTGCTGAAGCTGTTGGAAGCGAGCCCTCTGATCAAGTACATCACTCCGAACCGTACCACCAAGGGCGCGCTCGACCTCGCGACAGGGACGACCTACGCGCCGTACAGTTGGACGTCCGGATGGGACGGCACGGGCATTGGCGTGGCGGTGATCGACAGCGGGATCACGCCGGATGCGGATCTGTTGAACGGTTCTCAGCAGACCCGAGTCGTCTACAGCGAGAGCTTCCTGGACGATCCCAGCACGGCCGACAAATACGGGCACGGCACTCACGTCGCCGGCATCATCGGCTCGGCCGGACGCGATTCTAGCGGCACGGGGTTCCTCCGTACCTTCAAGGGCGTGGCTCCGAACGTGAATCTGTTGAACCTGCGCGTCCTCGACCAGAACGGCTCGGGGCCGGAGAGTGCGGTGATCGCCGCAATCCAGCGGGCGATCGAACTGAAGAACACCTACAACATTCGAGTGATCAACCTGTCGCTGGGCAGGCCGATTTATGAAAGCTACACCCTCGATCCGCTGTGCCAGGCGGTCGAGGCGGCGTGGCAGGCCGGCATCACCGTCGTCGTCGCCGCGGGCAACCATGGGCGAGACAATACCCAGGGCACCAAAGGCTACGCCACCATCAGTTCTCCGGCCAACGATCCCTACGTGATCACCGTAGGGGCCACGAAGATGAAGAACAACACCAACCGAGCTGATGACGGGGTGGCCAGTTATAGTTCCAAGGGACCGACCCGCATTGACCACATCGCCAAACCCGATCTGGTCGCTCCGGGGACCAACATCATCTCGATTCTGTCGCCTACCAGCACTATGTCCACGCTCTACCCGCAAAACATGGTCAAGGAGAATGTCTACAAGCAGAACGGCACCGCTGCAACAGGACAATACCTCAAACTGAGCGGGACGAGCATGGCAACGCCGGTGGTCGCCGGCGCGGTGGCGCTGCTGCTGCAGAAAACCCCGTCTCTGACGCCGGATCAGGTGAAAGCGCGTCTGATGAAGACGGCCAGCAAGTCGTTCGCCGCATACTCGAACTACTACCATGCGGCCAGTGGCATCACCTACTACGGGCAGTACGACATCTTTTCGGCGGGCGCGGGCTACCTCGATCTGATGGCCGCCTTGAACAACAACGATCTCGTCACCAAACCGGCCAAGTCGCCGACTGCGTACTACAACCCGGTGACACGGAAAATCACCGTGGTGCGGGATATGTCCGTCGTTTGGGGCGACTCGGTGGTGTGGGGTGACTCGGTGGTATGGGGCGACTCCGTGTTCGTCAGCGGAAGTTCGGTCGTGTGGGGCGACTCGGTCGTGTGGGGCGACAGTACGCTGGCAGGCTTTAGCGTGGTCTGGGGCGATTCCGTCACCTACAATCCTGCGCTGCAAGCTTACGCGGACTTGCAGGGAATGAGCGCCGGCATCGAAGGCGAAGAATAGAGGCGCACTACCGCCCGAGGTGTGATGGAGAGTCCCATGAGCATCTATGCAAAAGCCTATATCGGCGGGGTAGCTGCGTTAGGTCTGGTCCTGCTCGCCGCCTCCCCTCTGATTTCCGGTCCAAAACCCGATTGGACGCGCTTCGCCGCCTACCTGGCGCTGTGCGTGCTCGCGTCCGCGCTGAAGGTACGGTTACCGGGAATCCGAGGGACCTGCTCGCTGAACTTCGTGGTGTACCTGCTGGCGGTCGCGCAGTTGACGCTGGCGGAGACCGTCTATATCGTCTGCGCGGGAACGCTGGTGCAGTCGGTCTGGAGAACTGCCCGCAGGCCCAGCCTGGTGCAAGTGGTATTCAATGTCGCGGCGATGGTCGTCAGCATTTTGCCACCGTTCGTCCTTCATGACCGTTGGCCAAGCTTGCCCGCGATGGCCCTCGCCGCGGGGCTGTTTTACACCATTGACACTGCCTTGATCTCGACCGTGATTGCGCTCACCCAGGAACGACCTCTGTCGCAGGTGTGGAACGCGTGTTATCTGTGGACCCTGCCGTACTACCTGGTGGGAGCGGTGGTCGCGGCGTCAGCCGACGCATCGCGAGACCAGGTCGGATGGGCCGCCTCTCTGTTAATACTGCCATTGATGTACATGGTGTACCGCCATTACCGGTTGATTGTCGCGAACGCAACCAGCACCGAACAAGCCCGCTAGGATCGAGCCAGGGCGGCGATAACCACTGCCCCCCAAGCGGGCTCCCGAAGTAGAAGCCCGGGAGTTTTCGAAATCCAACCCCTGCCGTGATACACTGCGGCCACTCATGTCCGAAACAATCGGCGATCTATTGAAACAGGCCGTCCAGGAGCGAAGGGAAAACAGGCTCGCCGACGCCCGGATCCACATTATTCAGGCAGTCGACCTCTGCCGGCAGTCTGCCCCTCCAGTTGATTTGGCTGGGGCACTCACCCGGCTTGGCCAGATTGAGAGGGACCTCGAGAACCTGGATGCCGCCCGAGGTCACTATGAGGAAGCAGCCTCCCTCTATCGCGCCGAGGGCGATGCCCTCAGGCTGGCCCATACCGTCCGCCACGTGGGGGATGTCCTGAGGGAGCAAAGACGCCCGGATCTCGCCGAGGCCTGCTATCAGGAGGCGCTTCAGATCTATCGCGGCGATCCGCAAAGTCCACCGCTCGACCTGGCGAACGCCATCCGGGGACTGGCGCTCCTCAAGGACAGCGCGCGCGACACCGAGCCTGCAAGGTTGCTATGGGCGGAGGCCAGAGACCTCTATGCGGCTGTCGACGTCAAGGCGGGCGTCACCGAATGCAATAGCCGCCTGAGCCTGCTCGCTAAGACGTAAGTGGTCCCGCCGCCCCGTTGCGCACGCTTCAGCGTGCACAGGGACTTTAGTCCCCCGCAGCGCCTGGAACGGCCCGCAACCGATGGCCCTCCCGATACACTTCCCGGATCTCCACCTGATCGTCCAGCACCAGAATATCGGCCTTCTTACCGCGCGCCAGGCTGCCGATGGCTCTGCTCTCTCCCGCAATCTCCGCCGGAGTCAACGACGCCATCCGCACCGCCTGCCACAAGGGACAACCGGTCAGCTCGCGAAACGTGCGCACCATTTCGTTCATCGCATACACCGAGGACGCCAGGGCCGTTCCGTCGGGAATCCTCGCCTCGCGGTTGCGCACGATGGCGGTCATGCCGTTCCGCGGGCCGAACGCATATTCCCCGTCCGGCATTCCCGCTCCGCGCATTGCATCCGTGATGATGGCCAGCTTTTCATAGCCTTTGTTGCGCATCGCCATCCGCAACATTTCCGCGGACAGATGTTTTCCGTCCGTGATCAGCTCCGAGCTCAGCTCGTCGTTCAGGTAAACCGCTTCCACCATCCCGGCGGCGCGCGGGTTGGGCGTGCCCCGCCAGCGGTTGTTCATCGCGTCGGTCATGGCGCAATAAAGGTGCGTCACGTGCCGTACGCCCCAGGCGATGGCCTCGTCCATTTCGTGATAGAGGGCTTCGCTGTGGCCGGCGCTGGCAATGGCGCCGCCGTGATACAAGGCTTCCACGAGTTCCCGCCCGCCCGGCAACTCCGGCGCCAGGGTCATGGAGGCGATCTTGCCGCGTTCCAGAATCTGTTCCCATTCGTGCCGCTGTGGTGTGCGCACATGTTCCGGCAGGTGGCAGCCGCGTTTCGACATAGTCAGGTAGGGACCCTCGACGTGCACCCCGAGGATCCGCGCCCACTCGGGGTCGGCCCTACGGCTTTCAATCGCGTCGATCGCCGCGAGAATCTCGTCGAGCGGCGCGGTCGCCGTCGTGGCGCAGACCGAGGTCGTCCCGTGCCGTGCGTGGAATCGCAGCACGCGCTCCACATCCTCGGCTGTCGCATCCATGAAATCCGCGCCGTCGCCCCCGTGCACGTGAATGTCGACGAAGCCGGGGGCGATAAATTGCCCTCCCGCGTCGACCGTCTCGGCTCCTTCGGGCAGGCGATCCGCCTCGAACGGGCCCACGTAGTCGATCAGGCCATCGCGGACCACCACCATCCCATCGGGCGTCACGCCCGAATCGGTCAGCACGCCGCCGTTGTGAAAAACCAGGTATTCGCCAGGCACAGCTTGATTCTACGGCAGCCGATAGAGAGAGACGAAACCAGCCTGGCCGGCTTTCTCGATGCCCCAGTCCTTCTCAAAACCCACGATGTGCTGCGCCAGTTGCCAGCCGCCGATGTACTCGGTCGGCAGCAGAAGGTAGCGAATACCGGAGCGCCGCAGGTACCGGATCGCCGCCGGGCGAAGGTCGTCCACCTCGCGGCGGCGGGGCTCGGGGCTTCCGCTCAGGCGCTTCCAACGTCCCTGCAGGTCCAGGCCGTAGATCTCCCATCGGGCTTCGAACACCGGAGTGTGAGACACCATCTCCGCCGAGGAGATGCGTTGCGGCCGGTCGAAGCGGGCCTCGACAAACATCCCCGGCCGCATCGGTTGCCAGGTCCTCCACCGCGAGGCGAGATTGCCGTCGAAGGCGGTCGGGACCTCCCAGCGGTTCGGCCACGAAGTCACCGTCCACTGGGGGCTCGAATAAATCCGGTCGCCCCCCAGGTACATCCGGATCTCATGAACGCACCACTCGGCGTCCGCCGGCGCTTTGCCCGTGGAGACCAGGCGGAACTGGAGACCGCGGATGGCTTCGGCCGGCCACTCCCCGCGAACGTCGTAGAACGGGTTGAACCGGAATTGCGACGCGACCATCAGGGTGTCCGTCAGGCGTTCTCCCAGCGCGCTCTGCCACATCTCCACCATCTCGTGATCGAGAAACGCACGGGGCGCGTCCATCAGGGTCAGCACGGGTTCGCCCGGCTTGACGAACTCGCGCACCAGGGCTGCGATGGGATACTCAACCGTTGTCCGCCGCAGGTAGGCGTCTTCGGTTTCCAGCCGCAGCGCGGCCCGCCACGGGGGTGCACCCAGGCGCCAGGCATGTTGGTCCACATAGCGTGACATCACCTGCGGCCAGCACAGGATGGCGGCCATCGCCACCACTCCCCATCGCGCCGTGCGCGGCAAGACCATCTCCAGCGCCAGCAGGGCGAACGGCAACGCGGGCATCAGAAAGCGCGTCCCGTGGTTGAGGACCCAGGGGAGCGCGAGCGCAGCGGCCATCAGCCACAACCAGCGGCCTTGTTTCTTCCGCAATGCCAGCAGGCCGATCGGAAGCAGAAGCAGTACCGGGCCGAGGATACCCTGAAAACTCACTCCCGCCGCCAGTTGCCACGGCACCTCCCGCCAGGACACGGCAAGCGCACCCCAGTTCTTCCGCAACGCTTCTTCCGCGGTGAGATGAAAGTAGGGATTGGGAAACCAGGCGTTGGCCAGCGGAGCCAGTGGATTCCCGGCCACAATCGCGTTCCGCACCAGCCAGGGCAGCGCGGTCAGTGCCGCGCCTGCCGCGAATCGGGAGCCCGCCCGCGGGCCGCCCCTGCGAAGCACGAGGGCGACGCCGGCCACGGCGACGATGCCCGCGTTCATCTTGATCGCATAGCAAAAGCCCGACAGAAATCCGGCGAGCCCCGGGTGATCGGCCGCCATCCGGAGAGCGGCCAGGGTGAAGAAGACCAGCGCTGCGTCATTGTAGCTGGACGTTCCCGTCACCCCGACGATCGGCGTCGACACGTACAGCACGCCGGCCGCCCACGACACCCCGGCGGGGATCTCCAGATGCTTGCCGACTTCGACGATCAGCAAAGGCGTTAAGCACAGCAGCAGGAAATGCGTCAGCTTCGCCGCTGAATGAGCGCCCACCTGGTAGGCGGGGACAAACAGCATCTCCATCCCTTGGGGGATCATCTCGAAGAAGGCCACGCGGCCGGGAAACGATCCCGTGCGCGCATACTCGCGCACCAGGCCGAGATGGTACGTCATACCGTCCGGTTGGATCTCGGGCGCAAGGGCGTGCAGCAGGTAAAACCCTCCGTAGCCGGCCAGGATCAGCAACAGCATCCAGCGGGGTGAGTCGCCGAAGTCAGGCCATTGGAGCAGGGGGCGGTCGATGACGAGCGGCGCCAGGGCCAGCGCGCACAACGGCAGCAACAGCCAGGCGTGAGCCATGCCTGTGACCAGCAGCAGGAAGATGATCACGCTCTCGACGGCTGCGCCCACCGCGACGCGGACGACCTCCGGAAACTGCTGCCGCGCGGTCACGAATCGTCCGAGCGACCACGCGGCGGCGATGGGTAGCAGGCCGCCTGTGAGAATTAATGTCAGTCCCAGGATCAAGAAGATTTCCCTATGATAATGAGGGTATGTATCATTATGATCCCGCCCAAGCGCGCGAGGAATTGAACGAAGAGGCGATACTCCCTCATCCTGTCCGCCTGCGTGACATGATCGTGCGCTCGCGTCTTTCGCCGGAACAGGCCCTGGAGCTCAATCGAAAGTTCCAGGAGTATCTCCACGGGTTCGGGGAGCTGCAGAAGCTGGCCGCGCCGATCCTGGAAGAGTTGGCCCACGCCGCCAGAAAATCCTGATCAAAGTGGCGCCGGGCGACATTCTGAGTCGCCTGGTGCACGCCCAATTGGATGGTGCGGAGGTCCCGCCGGCTTTTCGGGTGCCCTCCATGCGACCTTCGGCGTGATACTACAATGAACCCTGAATGCCTCGTACTCTGCTGACCCTTGCCTTCGCCTCGATCCTGGCCGCGCAATCGGGCGGGTGGGTCCGGCATCCCTTCGGACAGGGCTCCATCGACGTGCCGGCGGGTTGGAAAGTCGAATCGCGAACCGAAGGGGGAGTGGTCTCGCTCCAGGCCCACCAGGATCCCGACGACGGCGCCGCCCCGGCCCTGATGGTCTATCGCTCACCGGTCAACCCCTATCAGTCGGCGGACCAGATCGTGCAGGGCATGGTGAAAGGATCTCCCGGAACGCGCGTCACGCGACAGGAAAAAGTCGACGAGGGGCAGATCTACTACTTCACTTACCCGCTCGACGGCGCCGAAGGACAGGGGGCGTTTCTGGTGCAGCCTGGCGTGGTCGTGGCCTTTACCGGATCCAAGGCCCGCTTTACGCAGGCCGGAGGATCGGCGGTTCCCCGGCGTGCCGCCTCCAGCCTCCGCTGGCCGGGTGCGGCCGCCGCGGCGCCCTCGCCCGCCGGGACCGCGGTTTCGCCATCCGCCCCATCCGTGCCGTCCCACGGCGCCGACTTTGCAGGCCAGTTCATTCCCCTGGCCGAGGTAGTCCTCAGGTCCCCCCGGTTTGCCGTTGCCGATCTTCCCGGAGTGTGGGGAGAAGGACAGGGTTCCGTGGTGACGCAGGTCCGGCAGCGCCGCATCGACGAGAACACGCTCGAGGAGATCTCGAGAACGACCGGAACCCAAGGAAAGGCGCGCATCATCCGGTTCCTGCCGAACCAGCGCTATCAATGGCTGACCACCACGGAGGTGTCCAGCACCGGTTGCCGCAGCCAGTCGTCGATCACGGAAAACGGGTCCTGGCAATTCGACGGAATCACGCTGGTGGTGACTCCCCAGCAATACGACGGGATGATTTCGATCTGCGGCGACCGGGAGCGCCAGCGTGGTTCGAACGCTCCCGTGCGGCGATACCATGCGTCGGAAGGAATCATCCGCCGCGCGCTCGGCTCGGCCGGCGACCCCACCCGCCGTGCGTTGCTGCTTGCGGGACCTTGCGCCAAACACCTCGCGGACTGTGGATACACGAATCAGGTGGAGATCATTCTCCAGAAGTTCTGAAAAAGCCCTCCGCGTATTCGGAGCCGCGACCGTCAGGGAGCGGTGGCTGGCGGACCATTTTGCTGCCTTTTCCAGCCGCCGTTGGAGCCATACATCCGGCGACTTACGTTGCGGCCACCGGCGGTGGTTCCTCCGTAGGCTTGGACGCCGGTGCCGCCTCCGGTTCCGGTGTTTTCTCTTCGGCCGTTTCCGTACGTTCCACCACAATGCGGTAGTTGGCCGCCAGCGCCGCCAAGCCGCCCACCGCCGCCAGGATCGGCGCCGCGATCACACCTACGGCTGCGATCGTGAGCGGGATCTCCATGAATGTGTTTCCCTTTTCATCGCGAAGGATGATGCGGCGGACGTTGCCCTCGTGAATCAGATCGGAGACCTTTTCCACCAGTTCTTTTCCGCGGACCTTGCATTCCTCAAACCTTGTACCGAGTACGGACATTCGAACGCCTCCTTATTCCAGTACGCCGGATTCTGACCCAAAGTTCAATGACGATCTGGCGTACTTGCTTGGGCTTACAGCGCCGGATATGGCAGCACGATTGCGTAGTTGCGGCAGGGAACACCGGAAACACCCGCTGCGTACTTTCGATGGGCCAGGAGCCAGCCCTGGATTCCCGGCGAAGCAAGGCTGTTCACCCGGAGCTCTGGAGAAGTAGAATCAACGATTGCGTTCCAGAGTCGGTGGCACTCTCACGGAGCGGAGTCCGGCCACCGGCTGGTGAGGCCTGTTCCGTGGCAGTGTCCACGGAGGAAGAGGAGCTATGGACTATCTGTTCTACGCCATCGGTCTGGCGTTGCTGCTGTTGTTGGCGCTGTTTGTGCGCGTGCTGCTGGGCCTGGTGAGCATCCGGGAAATCGAAGTCGGGGTGGTGGTAAAGAAATTCAGTCTGGACGGCAAGAGCTTGCCGGACGGAAAAGTGGTGGCGCTGTTGGGCGAGCCGGGGTACCAGGCCGAGACACTCGCGCCCGGTCTGCATTTCTGGTATTGGCCGTGGCAGTACAAGGTGGAGAAACGGCCCATCACCGTGATCAAACCGGGGAAGATCGCGCTGATCATCGCCAATGACGGAGCCCCGCTGCCGGTCGATCGCATCCTGGGAAAGACGGTGGAGTGCGACAACTTCCAATCCGCGGCCAAGTTCCTGCGAGGAGGCGGGCAAAAAGGGAAACAGGCCGGCGTTCTGACGGCGGGCTATTACCGCATCAATACGGCTTTGTTTAACATCTACGAAGCCGAGGTCACCAAGATCGAGTCCGACAAGGTCGGGATTCTCACCGCCCTTGACGGCTCGCCCATGCCGGCAGGCCAGATGGCCGCGAAACTGGTGGGCGGCCACGACCATTTCCAGAACCCCGACAAGTTCATCGCGGTGGGGGGATGCCGCGGGCTGCAGGAGCAGATCATTCTGGCAGGCAACTACAACCTGAATCCGTGGTTTGTCGAGATTCAGGAAGCCGACCTGGTCGAAGTGCCGATCGGGCATGTGGGCGTGGTGGTGAGCTTTGTGGGCGAAGAGGAGAAGTCGCGCGATGTCTCCGGTGAGCAGTTCACCCATGGCAACATCGTCGAGCGCGGCGGCAAGGGCGTGTGGCGCGAACCGCTGTATCCCGGCAAGCATCCGCTGAACACGCGCTGCATGAAGATCGAACTGGTGCCCACGACTAACATTGTCTTGAACTGGGCGACAGGGCGGAACGAATCGCACAAACTCGATGAAAAGCTTTCGACGATCAGCGTGCGGTCGGCGGACGGCTTTGTGTTCAACCTCGATGTCTCGCAGATCATCAACATCGGAGCGACTAAGGCGCCTTGGGTGATCTCGCGGGTGGGGTCGGTCCGGAACCTCGTGAACCAGGTGCTGGAACCGATCATCGGCAATTACTTCCGCAACAGCGCGCAGAACTACACGGTGCTCGACTTCTTATCGAACCGGTCGGAGCGGCAGCGTGAAGCGCGCGATCACATCACCCACGCGGTACAGGAATACGACGTACAAAGCGTGGATACGCTGATCGGCGACATCATGCCGCCCGAAAAGCTGATGGGCACGCTGACGGCGCGTAAACTAGCCGACGAACAGAAGAAGACGTATGAAGTCGAACGCGAAAGCGAGCGCATGCGGCAGACGCTGGAGCAGCAGCGGGCACTGGCCAACAAACAGGCGGAGCTGATCAATACGGAGCAGGACGTCCGGATTTCCGAGATGCGGGCGATGTCGTCGGTGAAGACGGCGGAAGGCGAATCAAACGCCGCGGCCAAGAGGTCGGAAGGCGAAGCGTCAGCCAAGCTCCGCGTGGGCGGGGCCGAAGCCGAGGTCATCGCGATGAAGGGCAAGAAGGAAGCGGAAGCCATTCTGGCCATCGGCACATCCAATGCGGAAGCCTACCAGAAAGGGCAAGAGGCCATGGGACAATATTTCGGCCTGCTGCAAATCTTCACGATTCTGGCCGAAAAGGGGATCCGCCTGACACCCGATGTTCTGGTTGCCGGCAAGGACGGCGGGGGATCGGCCTCCGACGGCATTCTGGCGTTCCTGCTGAAGGACCTGGCGGCGGGCAAGAAGTAGCCGCCCCGTTGCAAGCTGAAAGCGCGCCCTTGCGATCTTCGATCCGCGGGCCGGTCGGAGACCGGTCGGAGACCGGCGCCAAGTTGAGTTTCTACATTCTCAGGCTATGCACGATGACGAGCATCGAGCGGTGACGCGCGCTTTCACCGCGCGTCTGGCGATCGGCACGTGGCGCGTCGATTGTAGGGGCGCATCCATGCGGCCTCTGCAGTTTGGCCATTTTACTCCGGTGGCACGAGCGCGGTGGCACGAGCGCAAAGCTCGCCCGGGACCTTTAGTTGCCATCGGATCCATCGCCTTCTCTCGCAAGATTCCCCTCCATCGCCAGACCCAATCATCACGGGCCGCTCGGCAACGAAGCCTGGTTGGCAATATGTTCCATTGTGATCCTTCCGGTTGGTTCAATCCGGCACGGACGTTTCATTCCAATACGCGCCACCAGCTTGCCAAACGCCACCCGGCTTCGCGACGCCGTACTGAAGATCCTCTCCAGGTTGACCTGACCGGGTCCAGGTCTCTCCGGCGGCACGAACACGCTCACCGGTGTCCAGGGGCTTGGTTCCAACAGCTTCCAACTCTCCGGACGCATCGTGCGCAAACCCGAGCCGGACCAACCGTAATCCGCCGGATTCGGGCACACTCCCGCTCGAACGGGCCCGTAGTAGAGGTAGGCGCGAATCGCGGGATACTCGGCCGGTTCCAGTTCGGTGGCGAAGAACCTTGGGGACCAATTGACCCCACCCTTTGGGAAGTCACCCTGCCGGCGCCACCATTTTCGGCCGTTGTGGTCATCAGTCCCCAAGGGAACAAAGAACTTCCAAGGCCGGTGCTTGTACTTGGCATTCAAATATTTGGAGGTCTGCGACTGCATGTCGCGCATCAAGTTGGAGATGCCGTCGGGGGTGGTAGGTTGGAGCAGCCAGTGGCCTTGGGTAGGAGTGAGACAGAAATCGTGGACAATGACCTTGTAGCGGACGGCCTTCCGGAACAGCAGGCTGAGGCTGAAGTGGAAGTCCTGATCATCGAGCAGGACGAACTGGCCCTTGTTGCCGCGTTGGACGACGTGGTAGAGGCTGGAATAAAGGAAATGGCGGCGCGGTCGCGGCACGGAGTCTTTAGTGCACGCGACGGACCACTGGGAAGCGCGTTCCGTCTCAAAACGGCACAGTGGGTCCCAACAGAGACGTATTCTTGACTGCGTGCTCCGAAAGAGGTGCCTGGCACCAGATTTGGTCTTGCCCAAAGGCCACTTCCCTGCACCTCGCTGAGCGCCAGGCACGTCTTTTTTCGTGCCAGGCACCACTCCCGGCGGCGTTCGAGGAGGAAGATACGCGAAGACCTGGGTGCCCGCGCTACTACGGCAATGGCAGTGTCGGTGGTTCCGGGAGCGGGGCACGCATGACCTCCTGGGAATGAAGTCGCATATTCCCTCCCCGAACCGAACAAGCCCAGGGACCGAGTTCCTTCCAGTCCGTGCCATCCGGACGCGGACTCATTTCGGTACGTTTCGCCCGAAGCGACCAGCACCTGCGGATCCCGCCGCAAGAAAGCCATTCACAAAACTCGGCCGGACGGAAAGCTGACTTCGGCCGGTTGTTTCGCCATTGGCACGAAAAGGTCCAACTCCAGGGGCCGGCAACCGACTTCGGGTGGTGATAGAGCCCACGCTCTGGAACTCCACACCGGCCAGCCTTGCCGGAAGCCCATCGCAGCCGTCACCCACCCGCGCCGATCCTTTCGGTAGAATACGAGGTCTCATGAAACTGATTTCCCTGCTTGCCCTTTTTGCCGCGTCCGGTTTCGCCCAGAATTGGCAAGCCGGGGTGGCGAAGACCCTCATCACTCCTCGCGAACCCATCTGGATGGCCGGATATGCCGCCCGCACGAAGCCGTCCGAGGGCGTCCGCCAGGAGATTTTCTCGAAGGCCCTGGCACTCCGGGACGGCAACGGCCACACCGTCGTGATCGTAACTTTTGACCTGGTCGGGATCAGCCGCGAGCAGGCCGCCGAGATCGCCGCACAATGCCTGGGGAAGTTCAAACTCGAACGGCAACAGATCCTGTTCAACGCCTCCCATTCGCACAGCGGTCCGCTTGGCAATGGAGCGCGAGTCGTACCGTCTGCCTCCGGATCAGGTTCCGGTGATTGAGCGCTACGGCCGGGAGGCGCGATGTAGTACCAAAACCATCCAGGGCCGTTTGGCGAAGGGATCGAAGAGACGATCGTCCGGGCTGCCGGATCGCTGGTGGCCAAGACCCGCTGACGCCTACTCGTAGCGAAGGGCCTCCACCGGATCCAGGTT
>JBJXGR010000075.1:0-6281 GCA_046160045.1 Bryobacteraceae bacterium | reverse complement strand
CCTACAACTTTGTGGTTGAAGTTTCCGACACGCTGGAAAGATTCGTGGTCGCCAGTCTGAGCATCACCATCAGCGAGCCGTCGGCCCCGCTGACAATTACAACCACGTCCCTGTCATCCGGCACGGTTGGCTTGGCCTACTCGAGGAGTCTCGCAGCAACCGGCGGTAAGCCGCCCTACTCCTGGTCCCTGGCCCAAGGCAGCCTTCCGGCCGGCCTTTCCCTGAACACAACCACCGGTCTCATCACCGGCACTCCCACGGTGGCGGGGACCGTTGGTTTCGTCGCCCGTGTTCAAGACTCGGCCGACGGCAGCGCCGTGCGCACCCTCAGCATCACCATCAGCGCATCCACCGGACCGCTCACCATCTCCACCACCTCGCTGTCCTCGGGCGTGGTGGGCCAGCCCTATTCGGCGCAGGTCACGGCTACCGGCGGCTCGCAGCCCTACGCATGGTTAATTTCACAGGGAGCCCTGCCCGGGGGATTGCAGCTGAATTCGTCCGGGGGACTGATCTTCGGGACGCCGACGACGGCTGGCGTCGCGTCCTTTACCGTGCGCGTGCAAGACGCGCAGGGCGCTTCTGCCACGCGTGCCCTCTCGATTACGATCAGTCCGGCGACCTCAGTTCTGACCATTGTCACCGACTCACTGCCCGATGGCGTTCTTGGACAGGCCTATAACCAGCAGGTCATAGGCTCCGGCGGCACCCAACCCTACAACTGGAGCGTCCCGCCCGACGATCTGCCGGCCGGGCTCACGCTCGATCGATCGACAGGCTCGCTGGGCGGAGCGCCGCAGGCCACTGGCACCTTTGTTCTGAGGATCCGGTTGACAGACAGCGTCCAACAGTTTGTCACCAAGAACCTCATTCTGACCATCGGCCGCGCCTCGGCGAACCTGCAGTTCACCACCAGCCGCTTGACGTTTGAGGGGTTTGCCGGCGGAACCGCTCCGCCGGCACAGGCCTTCGCGGTGATTTCCGGGAGCCAGTCCCAGCCCTACACCCTTCAGTTGGATTCGGGGCCTCCCGGATCGTCGCCGCCCGTATGGATGAAGGTCTCCCCACTCCGGGGCACCACTCCTCAGCGCATCAACGTCGCAGTGGATATCACCTCGTTGCCAGTAAGCCGCTACCTCGGCCGGATCCTCACCACCGGCGCGACCGGTCCCATCGTCGTCGAAGTCGAACTGATCATCACGGCGCGCTCCTCGCAGTTGACCGCGTCTCCAGGGTTTCTTCGCTTCGCCGGCACACGGCCGAGCCTCGCTTCGGCGGAACAGCCCATTCTGGTGAGCAACGGCGGAGGCGCTGGCTCCATCGCTTTCCGGGCCGCTTCCACGGCTCCCTGGTTACGGGTGTCTCCGGCAAGCGCGACCGCCAACCCGGCCGCGGTGCTAACTGTTCGTGTCGAGCCTGGCTCGCTCAAGGCGGGCGCTTACACGGCTCAGATCGACATCGCTTCGGCGGCCGGGAACGCAACCGTCGTGGTCACGCTGCTGATCCGCGCAGACGGGCCCGTTCTTAGCCTGGATGTTACCGGGGTTCGCTTTGTGACTCGCGCCGGGCAGGGAAACCCGCCCTCGCAAACTGTGAACGTGCTCAATCTCGGGGAACAAGCGGTCAATTTTCGAACGGAGATTGTCGAGGGCCGGAACTGGCTGTCGCTGTCACCCTCTTCGGGCCGCGCCACCACCTCGCCCGTGGCCATGCCTTTGGTGCCTAACGCGGCATCGCTGGCGCCCGGCGCTTATTACGCGCTGGTGCGCGTATTCGACGACGCGGCGTTGAACAGCCCGCAATACCTGGTGGCGGTCCTCGAGGTACGCGATGGGTCGAGCCCTGTCGAGCCCGAGGTGACGCCGGGCGGCCTGGTGTATGTGCTTTCGCCTAATGCCCCGGCCTCTTCGCAGAGCGTCCGCATCTGGGCCGGCACGCTGACCTCTCTTGGCTTTCAGACTTCCGTGTTCACGCGCGACGGAGCCAATTGGCTTTCGACCACTCCGTCGTCCGGGAACGTCTCTTCGCAACAGTCCATCACGGTCAACGTCATCGTCAATACGGCTGGGCTGGCGCCGGGCGTGTATCGCGGGGAGGTGTCGTTTGCTCTCGGTGCGCCGCCGGTTCGTTCGGTCAACGTGACCCTCATCGTGCCTCGCGTCGGTGCCTCAACCAGTTCCAAGAGCGAGCGCTCTCTGGCGGGGTGTACACCCGCGAGCGCCGTGGCCACGTTCACCTCGCTCGCGAATGGATTCTCCAGCCCGGTCTCCTGGCCAACGCCGTTGACCGCGCAAGTAAGCGACAACTGTGGCGACCCGGTCCCCAACGGACGCGTGACCATCAGCTTTTCAAATGGCGACCCGACTCTCTCGGCCGGTCCCTCGAACCCCGCGCGAGGCATCTACAGCGCCACCTGGGCTCCTGTTTCCGCCCGCTCTCCGGTTTCCCTGCGCCTGGAAGCGACAGTGCCAAATCTCACCTCCGACGTGAGGGAGATTAGCGGCGATGCGACGGCCAACCAGAGTCCCGCTCCCACCGTTTCGCGAGGCGCGGTGGTGAACCCGTTCTATCGGGTCGCGGGCAGCACGTTGGCGCCCGGCACCCTGGTCGAGATTTATGGAACCAACCTGACCAGCGTCGCGGTGGAGCCCAAGATTCTGCCCCTGCCGCGGGTCTTCAACAACACGTCCGTCATCATCGGCGGCACGACCGCTCCTCTGTTCTTCCTGAGCCCCGGCCAACTCAACGTGCAATTGCCCTATGAGTTTGCGCCCAACAGCGAGTTCCCCTTTATGGTCTCGCGTGCGGGCACGTTCTCTCTGCCGGAAACGCTGGTCTTCTCGGACGTGCAGCCGGGCGTCTTTGCCTTCGCCCAGAAGGCCGATGCCTCGCTGGTCACGGCCGAATCGCCCGCCAAACCGGGCGAGTTTCTGCAGCTCTACCTCCTGGGGATGGGAGTGACGAATCCGCCGGTGGCGAGCGGCGTCGCTTCCCCCGGCACTGAGCCGCTGGGCCGCGCCGCGGCTGAAACCACGGTTACCGTGGGCGGCGTGAATGCCACCATCTACTATGTGGGTCTGACTCCCGGTCTGGTGGGCCTGTTCCAGATCAATGTCCAGGTGCCCACCGGCCTTTCGGCGGGCGAATATGATGTCGTCGTCACGACCGACGGCCGTGTCGGCAACTCGTTCAAGCTCTCCGTGCGGCCTTGACGTGCCTCGAATGCGAACTTGATACAGTAGGAACAGGTCCTCGCCCTGATCCTCGATGAATCGCCTTCGCTTTGCCCCGTCGCCAACCGGCTACCTGCACATCGATAGCGCACGCGCGTTCATCGTCAACTGGCTCTACACCCACCGGTATGGCGGAACGATGATTCTGCGCATCCACGATACCGGAGTCGGCCGCAACCCCGTAATTGAAAGACTGCGAAAGGTCTAGAACGAAAGCATGCTGATCCTTGGTATCGGTGGAGTGCTGCGTAGTGCGTCCGCGGCCGTCCTGCGGGACGGGCAGATCCTCGCCGCGATCGAAGAAGACAAGCTCAACCGCGAGCATCGCTCCGGCGAACTGCCTCTCGCATCCATCCTGGAATGTCTCCGGATATCTGCTGCCGCCCCCGCCCAGGTTGACTACGTGGCCATCACCCGGCCGGTCTCGCCGGGAGGCACCCAGTTGCAGCCCCAGTTGCGCGCGTTGTTCCCTGCCGCCCGCATGATCGTCGTCGATCACCACGCCGCTCATGCCGCGGCGGCCTACTTCGCGTCTCCGTTTGACTCGGCCTCGGTGTTGACCCTCGATCGTTCCGGCGACTTCCGCTGCGGCGCGCGCTGGCGGGCAAGCGGCAACCACCTCTATCTTGAACAGGAACTCTACTACCCCGACTCTCTCGGCGATCTCTATGGCCGCGTGACCGAACTGCTGGGCTTCCAGTCGCGCGCGGACGAGCATAAAGTGCAGTGGTTGTCGACCGCAGGCGACGCCCGCTATCGAGAGCTGTTCCTCGAGATTCTGGGGGCCGGGGGAACCCGGGGAATGCGCCTCGACGCCTCCTTCTTCGCATCGGACCGCGTCACGCAGGGAGGCTTCGGCTCGAAGTTTTTCTCGCGCCTGGGCCTCGACGACGGATCAGCCATCCCGCCCACCCTGCGGGAATCCCTGGCCGCCGGTTTGCAACAGGCGATGGAGCACGCCGTACTGGAGTTCGCGGGAGAAGGCGACGCGGTTTGCCTGGGCGGCGGGATTGCCTTCAACGCCCTGCTGGTCGCCGCTCTCGAACGTTCCGGCCGTTTCAAAGGTGTCTTCGTTCAGCCCAACGGCGGGAACGCGGGCAACGCTCTGGGCGCCCTTTATCACGCCTGGAACGTCGTCCTGGGCGAGAGCTCGCGCCCCTCCATCGGTAATTTCTGTCTCGGTCCCAGTTTCACCGCGGAAGAGATCAAGCAGGTGCTCGAGAACTGCAAGCTGCGCTTCCGGTATCTGCTCACCACCGATGAGCTGGTCGAAGCCGCGGTCAGTGAACTGAGCGAGAACAAGATTGTCGCCTGGATGCACGGCCGAATGGAGTTTGGCCCGCGAGCGCTGGGCAATCGCAGCATTCTGGCTTCGCCGCTTGACCCTTATTCCACCGAGAATCTCAACGCCTACATCAAGCACCGGGAGCAGTTCCGGAAGTTCGCGGCGTCGGTGCCTGCCGAGATCGCGAACGAGTATTTCGAGGTGGGATCGAACGCGCGTTTTCTCGCGACCGTCAGCAAGGTCCGGCCCGCGCATCGCGCGACCTTTCAGGCGGCGCTGCTCGGCGAGGACTGGATCCGGGTCCACGCCGTGTCGGAAGAAGACAATCCGTTGTACTGGCGGCTGCTGCACGCCGCGGGTAAGAGGACGGGGTTGCCGGTGCTCTACAACACGTCGTTCAACCTGTTCGGCTATCCGCTGGTGTGTTCCCCTCGGGATGCGGTGCGGAGCTTCTATTCAAGCGGCATCGATACGATGTTTGTGGGCGGATTTCTGTTGCAGAAGTGACGGGCAAGCCGACCAAATGGGGAGTGGTAACATACTCGGAGGAGGCAGCGATGGAAGTCATTGGGACCCCGATCGCTCCAGAACAGGCGTGGCGTCTGTTGGACCGGTGGAGAGCCAGCGAACGCGGCTAACCTGAATGTATGAGCAGGCAAACTGCCCAGCTTCTTGAAGCGTTCGAGGCCCTCCCCGAACACGAAAAACGGGCTTTCACCGCGGAGTTCCTGCGCCGGGCGATACCGTTTGATCCTGGACCGCTGGATGATGAGGAGACGACTCGCGCGGCTGACGAGATCTTTGCTCTGCTGGACACTCATGATCCGCTCCGGAATTCTTGCTGAAGCCGAATCGGTACGGTGTTTCTTGATGGTTTCTGTAGCAAACAGAATCAACGCTGGCGCCAATCAGTCATAATGGGTTGGGTATGCACGTCACGGTTGATCTCCCGGAGGACATCGCGAGCCAATTGGCCTCGGACGAGCAGGCTCTTTCCCGGGCTGCGGTCGAAGCCTTGGCCATAGAAGGCGTTCGTTCCGGGAAGCTCTCGACCGGTCAGGCGCGGCGTCTGTTGGGCTTCGAAACGCGCCTGGAGGTTGACAGTTTCCTCAAGGACCACGGTGTTGTTCCGACGATCAGCGTTGAAGATGTGGAACGGGATGCCGACACCAGCATGGCTTTCCGCGAGAAATGGTTGTAGTCGCTGACACCTCACCCATTAATTATCTGATTCAGATTAGCTGTATCCACATCCTGCCCGCGCTGTATCAGAAGGTCATCGTTCCTCGCGCTGTCATCGACGAGCTTGGTCATCGGAACGCGCCTGAAGCCGTCGCTTCCTGGGCGTCACAACCACCCTCGTGGATTTCGGTCTCAGATTTGCAGACGCCGGTGGACGACAACGAACTGCGAAAGCTGGACTCGGGGGAGATCGCCGCGATTTCGCTTGCAGTCAGGGAGTATCCGGCAGTTCTTCTGCTGATGGATGACGCAAAAGCGCGATCGGTTGCCAAACGGCTTGGAGTCGCGACGGTCGGAACCCTAGGCATCCTGCGGGATGCAGCAGGCCTCCGTCTAATCAGTTTGCACGATGCAGTTACTCGCCTCAGAGCGACGTCCTTTCGTGCTCCTCAAGAGCTTCTCAATCAGTTGGCCCAACAGGCGGAATAGCCCGCCACGTCGGGCATCCATGCGAACTGGGCGTCTTCTTACAGCGCAACCCACACCGACTTCACCGCCGTGTACTGCTCGATCGCGTGCAC
>JBJXGR010000074.1:0-5285 GCA_046160045.1 Bryobacteraceae bacterium | reverse complement strand
GCTACGTCATTGTCGAGCAGTTGGACGCAAGGGACCGAAAGGCATCCATTCTGCTGTTCGAGGCGGCCAACGTCGCAAAGGGCCCGGTCCTGGAGTTGCCCCTGCGGCATCCGATCCACCTGGGATTCCACACCAGTTTCGCGCCGCAGGGGTGATCCTTCGACCGTTTGCCTTACATCCTCGTCCGCTTCCAGACCTTCAGCCAGCAGGCGCCGGCCTCGCGCAAATCCATGCCCCGGCCATGGATCGTGCCACACACGCCGCTCGCTTGAGATCCGGACGTGTGGCCCGGCGAGGGCCTGCGTGCGCCGGGCGGCGCCGAAAAGGAGGCCGGCGGAGGAACAGCAAGGGCGGGTTCCCTCCGCGCCCTGAATTGAGTAACATAAGACAAGATTGTTGAAAAAGGGGGGTTTTATGCCAGATCGAAAGTTCTTGCTTTGCCTCGCCCTGACCGCCGGTCTGTGGGCTCAGGACCGCGGCAGCATCACTGGGACGATCAGCGATCCGTCCGGCTCGCCGGTCGTGGACGCCAGGGTGGAAGCCCGAAGCGTGACCCGAAACACCATTTTTGAAGCCCGCACCACCGCGGCCGGTTCATACCTCGTTCAGTTCCTTCCGCCCGACCGGTACGTCCTGACGGCCGTGAAAGAAGGCTTCAGGAAGTTCACTCGCGAAGGACTGACCATCACCGCCACGGACCGCCTGGATGTGGATATCCAGCTGGAACTCGGCGCGGTGGCCGAATCGATCACGGTAACGGGAGAAGCAGCCCAGATCCAGACGGAATCTGCCACCCGGATCGCCACGATCCAGAATCGCTTTGTCGACAACGTCCCGACCAGCGGACGCAACCTGTATCAGTTCCAATACACGCTGCCTGGCGTCTACAAGGCCTCGAACTACTGGGGCGATTTCGAGCTGTATGCGTTTGGCAACATCAACGGGGTGTCGATCAACGGCGGCCGGCGCGGTGAGAACGAAACCCTGATCGATGGCATTCCCACGGCGCTGTCGGACCGGGGCGTGGCTTATGTTCCGGCCTTGCAGTCGGTGCAGGAAGTTTCAATCATCAGTAACACCTATGACGCCCAATATGGCCGGATTGGCGGCGGCATCACGACTATCAACCTGAAGAGCGGAACCAACTCGCTGCACGGGCAACTCTTCCACTTCTTCGAGAACGACAAGCTGTACTCCGGCTCCTGGGATTCCAACGCGGTGGGGCGGGGCCGTACGCCGTTCCGGCAGAATGTCCCTGGGTTTGAACTGGACGGCCCGGTTTACATCCCGAAGCTCATCGACGCCCGCAACAAGCTGTTCTTCATGATCTCTCTCGAGGCGCTCCGGGAACGCAACCCGAACCTGCAAGTGCGCAAGATGCCCACGGCGGCCGAACTCACGGGCGATTTCTCGGACCTCAAGAACCGCACCGGCGAGGCCATGACGATTTACGATCCGTTCACGAAGCAGCCGTTCGCGGGCAACCGGATCCCCGCCGCCCGCATCAACCCCGTTGCCGCCAAGGTCGGGTCCTTCTATCCGAAACCGAACGCCAATCCCCTTACCGCCGATAACGACGGCAACTACGTCCAGGTGACTGCGTCGAGGAATGGCTATGATTCCTGGAACGGAAAGATGGACTACCGGCCGACGGCTAGGTTCGGCTATTCGTTCCGCTACGCGCAAACTCCGTGGACGAACTTCTCACGGGTCGTTTGGGGGACCAACCAGGCCGAGCCCTCGGGCGAGTATCCGTCGACCCGGACATCCAGAACTTGGGCGGCGGACATGATCTATACCGTGTCGCCCACCATGGTCTTCAATCTGCGCGCCGGTCTGGCCCGCTTTGAAGGCTTCGGCGGCAACACCTTTGCCGATGGCTTCGATCCGCGCCAACTGGGCTTCTCCGACCGCCTGGTTGCCCAGTTCACCGCGGTGCAGTTCCCGCGCTTCAACATGGGCTCCTATTCGGAAATCGGCGCCACGCGGACCCGCAGCTTCAACGCCGACGACAACTATTCGCTGACGCCGGCCATGACCTGGATTCACAACAAGCACCAGCTCAAGTATGGCGGCGACTTCCGGCGTTACAACCGCACCAACCTGAACCCCGGTTCCGCCAGCGGAAGCTATGACTTCTCGCGCGCGTGGACGGCTCGCGATCCGCAGCGCTTGGATGCTCTCTCCGGGAACGAGTTCGCCAGCTTCCTGCTCGGCTATCCCTCCGGCGGTTTCGTCGATCGCAACGCGGATCTCGCCTACCGCAACCACTACTTCGGTCTTTTCCTGCAAGACGACTGGAAAATCGCGCGCACCGTGACCCTGAATCTCGGATTGCGCTGGGACTATGAGACTCCGTTTACCGAGCGCTACAACCGCATGATTCGGGGCTTCGCCTTCGACCAGGCGAGCCCGATCGCCAGCCGCGTGCAAGGCCTGAACCTGAGAGGCGGCCTCCAGTTCGCCGGCAGTTCAGGCGATGAACGACGGGCCTTTGTGGGCGACCGGAACAACTTCCAGCCCCGGGTTGGCATTGCCTGGCAATTCCGTCCAGGGTGGGTTATGCGCGCCGGCTACGGCCTGAGCTATCTGGGGCAGAGCGCGGCTGGCAGTTCGGCCGGTTTCTCGCGGCCGACGCCGCTGATTGCCTCAACCGACAACGGCCTGACCCCGGCCGTCACCCTCAACGATCCGTTCCCTTCCAGCTTGTATTCCTCGGGACTTCTCCAGCCGATCGGCAGTTCGCAAGGGCTGGCGACGAACCTGGGACAGGGAATTGGCGCTCAATGGCTGAACCGGCCGTTGCCCTCTTCCCATCAGTTGTCGTTCGGTTTCCAGCGCGAATTGCCGATGGGTTTCCTGGTGGATGCCTCTTACTCAGCCAACTTCACCCGCCAGATCCCTGTCGGCATGGCCCTGAACTTCATTCCGCTTCAGGAACTGACCCGTCTGCCCGTGGCCGAGCGCGCGGCGTACTTCAACCAGCAGGTGCCCAACCCCATGGCCGGCCTGTTGCCCGGATCCGCATTCAACGGGGCGACCATTCCCCGGCAGCAACTGTTGTCCGCATATCCGCACTTCGCCAACGTTAGCATCAGCGACGTCCCCATCGGTTCGACGCGCTACGATTCCCTTCAGATGAAGGCCACCCGCCGGTTCTCCGGCGGCCTGGCGATGCAAGTCGCCTTCACCGTATCCAAGTCCACCGAGAAGGTGAACCTTCTCAACGGGCAGGATGTCGGCTTGGGCAACCTGCTCGACACGCGGCTGGAAAAGCGCCTGATCGAGTTCGACACCCCGCAGAACCTGACGGTGGTAACCAGCTACGAATTGCCGTTCGGCAACGGCCGGCGCTGGGGTTCCTCCTGGCACGGCGTCCTGAACGGTTTTGCCGGCGGCTGGAATACGAACTTCCAATACGTCTACCGCTCGGGTCTGCTGTTTGATTTCCCGACGGCGGCTCCCTTGGCGGCTCGGACCGCCCGGCTCAATCACGGCCAGCGCGACGAACTGGCCCGCAAGGCGGGCCGTTCGCAGTTCGATCCGTTGTACGACCTCTTCTACGACACCTCGCTCTTTCCTCGGCAGCGCCAGGCGCCGTTCACCTTGCGCGACTTCCCGACCCGGTTCGCCGATGTCCGCAGCAAGGCACTCAACGTCTGGGAGATCTCGATCTCCAAGGACTTCCCGATCACGGAACGCATCAGGTTCCAGCTTCGTGCGGACGCGCAGAACGCGACGAACATTCCGTGGTTCAGCCGCATTTCGTCCTCCGATGTCGTCAACGCGCGCTTCGGTCTGCTCAATCCGAGTCCCCGCACCGAGCCGCGCGAAATCATCCTCGCGGCGAAGGTCATCTTTTAGCCGCAATGTTGTTCACTTAGCAGACCCGCGGCTCGGGCTGTGCATGTCGGTGGAATTCGACCTCAGGGTCGACCCGCGATTTTGCGGGTTGGGGCGGGATTCGCCCGGTCCGCCGTTCCACGGAATCGTCCGGTCTTGTGACAGATTCCCGACTTGGCCGACTACCTGATTGATGGCATCGACGCCTACCGGGGACGCTGACGAGTTGTACCATTCGTGCGCCGCCCAGTTTGGTCCGGCCCTGGACCGCCTGGCTTCCGCTTACGAAGCCGACACCGATCTGCGCCGCGATCTCCTCCAGGAGATCCACACCGCCCTTTGGCGAAGTTTCCGTGTTTTCGATCGGCGATGCTCGTTGCGCACCTGGACCTTCCGGGTAGCCCATAACACCGCCGCATCTCACGTCGTGCGCCATATCAGGCACAACTCCCGAGGTTGGGTGAGCCTGGAGACCGTCGAAGCGCTTCCCACAGGCGAAAACAACGAGGCGGCGGCCGGCCAACGGTTGGTTCTCGACCGGTTGATGGCGTTGATTCAGAATCTCCGCCCGTTCGACAGGCAAATCATTCTTCTCTATCTGGAAGGCTTGGATGCGGGATCGATCGCCGAAATTGCCGGAGTCTCGCCCACCAACGTCACCACCAAAATTCACCGCATCAAAGACATTCTCATCCGCCAATTTCGGGAAGGAGGAAAAGGCAATGCATCCGGATCAATTTGCCGATGACATTCGAACGTCCTGGCAAAGCCAGCCACCGGTTCTGCCGCCGTTGACATCGAGCCTGCTTCGCAGGACGGCGCTTTGGTTCGTCTGGAGATCGCGCACGCGCGATATCCTCGACCTGACGTTTCTGGCGGCACAGGTCGTGTTCTTCGCCGCGGCCGCGGCCGTTGGCGAGGTTCTGCTTTGCCGTATCGGCTGTGCTCTCATCGCGGCCGGCGGCTCGTATACGGTCTATCAGCAGTACCGTCGCGGTTGGATGCGATCGCTCCCGTCCGACTGCGCGGCCACCAGGTGTCTCCCTTTCTATCGCAGTCAACTGATCCGGCGGCGCGACATGGGACGGAGTTTCCTCTTCTGGGGCGCTCTGCCCTGGGCGCCTGGGGTCGTTCTGGGCGCCCTTGGCTGGTTTCTTTCCGCACCTCGCGAGTGGCTGGTCCCCGCGGGGATGGTCGCCTTTTGGCTGGGCGTGCAGTTCATGCTGTGGGATGGCAACACCCGCGCCGCGGCACGCCTTCAGAAGGAGATAGATCTGTTGGACGAAGCTCTTTGCGATCCCGATCCCAAAGCGAGCTAGCCCTACCTTCGCAAACAAAGGCAGGTAAATCTGCATTTAGGTGCTCCGATCATGTATGAATCGGCCGCGTAGTCATACATGAAAGAAGTGTTGGCATCCAGCGTTCCAGTTCGAATGCCTTGA
>JBJXGR010000073.1:0-26381 GCA_046160045.1 Bryobacteraceae bacterium | reverse complement strand
GTGTATTGCTGGAACTTATAGCGCATGAGCACTCCTAAAGCACAAATCGGAATTATCGGCGGAAGCGGCCTTTACAACATGCCCGGCTTCACGGAGAAGCGGGAGGTTGTGTTGGAGACACCGTTTGGCGCGCCCTCCGACGCCTATGCGACAGGCAAAATGGCAGGGCGCGATGTTGCCTTCCTGCCACGGCACGGACGGGGGCACCGGATCAGCCCGAGCGAGTTGAACTTCCGCGCCAACATCTACGGAATGAAAATGCTGGGCGTCGAGCACATCATTTCGCTAAGCGCGGTGGGTTCGTTGAAGGAAGAGCACGCGCCGACCGAGTTCGTGATTCCCGATCAGTTCTTCGACCGCACGATGGGGCGGGTATCGACCTTCTTCGGCAGCGGACTGGTGGCGCATGTGAGCATGGCGCATCCAGTGTGCGGCGAGTTGGCGGCGTTGGTGAAAGCGGCCGCGGACAAGGCGGGCGTGACCACGAAGATGGGCGGCACGTATCTGTGCATGGAGGGGCCCGCGTTTTCGACCGTGGCGGAGAGCAATGTGTACCGGGCATGGGGCATGGACGTGATCGGCATGACGAACCTGCAGGAGGCCAAGCTGGCGCGCGAGGCGGAAATCTGCTACGTGACCGTGGCCATGGTGACGGACTACGACTGCTGGCACGACGACCACGCCGCGGTGACGGTGGCCGACATCATCGCCAACCTGACCAAGAACGCCGAGCATGCCGCCAGGCTGGTGGCCGAAGCCGTGGCTCGGATGCCGGAGAAGCGCCAGTGCAAGTGTGGGGCCGCCCTGGCTCATGCGCTGATCACCGACAAGAAAGCGGTACCTGAATCCACCCTCAAGAAACTGGAACCGATCGTTGGCAAATACTTCGTGTAGCGAACTGGCGGAACGGGTGCTCGCGGCGCTGAACCGCGGGCAGGATCCGCCGGAGAGCGACATGGTGGCGCTTGCCGGAGAACCCTGCTCGCGAGAGTTCTTCCGCGTCATCGTGGAAGGACTGGCGGACCAGTTTGAGCCTGAGCATGCGGAGAGCTACGCACGGGTCATGGCGCGGGTTCTCTCTCGCGCTGACCGGTCCGTGGATGCGCAGCAATTGGTGGAGCGGCATCGGCGGATTCGTGAACCGCGCGAATATCGCGGGCGGGACCCGTCCTGTGTGGTAGTGCTGTCACGCGTGACCCTCGGCGCCGATGTGGCTATCACCAGCCGTGTGCTGGATGCGGCGAAGCAGAGATTCCCTAAGGCAGAGGTTCTGTTGGCGGGGAGCCGCAAAGCCTGGGAACTGTTCGAAGGAGATCCACGGGTCGGGCTCCTTGCCGTTACCTATCCCCGGGCGGGCTCGCTCGACGAGCGCCTGAAGCCGTGGCGGGAACTGCGGTCGAGGCTACCGGCGGAAGCACTGGTCATCGATCCGGATTCCCGAATCACCCAGCTCGGCATGCTGCCGGTTTGTGATGAGGCGCGATACCTGTTCTTCGACAGCCGGACGTTCGGCGGCGAGGGCGGCGATACGCTGGGCGCGTTGACGGCGCGCTGGTCTGGGCTGGTGCTGGGAGTGGAGGGGCAAGCATACCTTCGTCCCGATCAAACGAACCGGGCGGCCAGTGGACCTCAGCTCCAATGCACTGTCAGCCTGGGTGTCGGCGAAAACCAGAACAAGCGTGTCGGCGGCGCGTTTGAAGCAGAACTGCTCCAGGAACTGCTGGCCCGCGGCTTCGCGGTGACCATCGACAAAGGCGCGGGCGGGGAGGAGGCGGAGCGGGTGGAGCGGGCGGTGGCCTCAGCGTCAGGCCCGGTCACGGTGTTCGACGGGGCCTTCGCCCCGTTCGCCGCCGCGATCATGCGGAGCGATCTGTACGTGGGGTACGACTCGGCCGGCCAGCACGTCGCGGCGGCGGCGGGCGTCCCTTTGGTCAGCGTCTTCGCGGGCTTCCCTTGCCAGCGCATGTTCCAGCGCTGGCGTCCCAGCGGCAACGGCAAAATTGAGGTGGTCAAGGTCGAGCGCGATAGTCCTCCCATGGTCTTGGAGGCGACCCGGAGCGCTCTGGATCGGCTCGCGTTATGATGAGTCTCTTGCCATGCGAATCCTCCCTGTACTCCTCCTGTTTGCGGGCGTGCTCAGCGCCCAACCCAATACCCTGACACCCCAGGAAGCCGCCGACGGCTGGATCCAACTGTTCGACGGCCACAGCCTGTTCGGCTGGACGCAGGAAGGCGGCGCGAAGTGGCGCGTTGCCGACGGATTGCTGATCCCCGACGGCGACCCGGGTTGGCTGCGCTCGAACAGCCCATTTGCCGACTACGTGCTGAAGCTGGAATTCCGCACACCCGCCGGCGGCAACAGCGGCGTGTTCCTCCGTTCGGCCAAGGAAGGCCAGCCGCACGTCACCGGCTTCGAGTTACAGATTTTCGACAACCAGCCGGCCGGCTTCAACACCGGTTCGCTCGTCAATCACATGAAGGCCAGGAAGGCCGTGAAGCTCAAGGACAACGAGTGGATGTCATACGAGATCGAGGTGCAAGGCAACCACTTCCTGGTGAAGTTGGATGGGCAGCGCGTGCTCTACGGCCGGGACGATAAGAGCAAGGTCGGGCACATCGGGCTGCAATACAACAGGGACAAGAAGATAGAATTCTGGAACATCAAGCTGAAGCCGCTAGGGCTGCAGGCGCTGTTCAACGGCAAGAGCCTGAAGGGCTGGACAGAGGTGGACGCACCGAAGCCCAAGGAGAAACCGGTCTGGACCGCCAAGGGCGGAGTGATCCATGTGGAGAAGGGACCTGGACAGTTGGAGACCGAAAAGGCGTTCCAGGACTTCGTCCTGCAACTCGACATCAAGACGAACTCCAAGGACGCGAATCACCATCCCAACAGCGGCGTGTTCATCCGCGCCGCGGCGAAGACCTTCTGGAGCGGCTACGAAGCGCAGATCCGCAACGAGTTCAAGAACAACGACCGGCTGCAGCCGCACGATTTCGGAACGGGCGGACTCTATCACTACCAGCCGACGCGGCGGGTGGTGCCGAACGACGGCGAATTTTTCAAGATGACCGTAATCGCCCGCGGGCGGCACCTGGCGACGTGGGTGAACGGCTATCCCACCGCGGACTGGGACGACCCACGCGCGGAGGGCTCGAACGCGCGCAAGGAGGCGGTGACGACACCGGGCGTTTTCAGCCTGCAGGCCCACGATCCGACGACGAACCTGGACTTCAAGAACATCCTCGCGGTCGAGTTACCGAAATGAAGATCGAGCGCGTCGAGGCGCTGGCCATTTCCATCCCGCTGAAGGCGGCCGTATCCGACGCCGTGCGCCGGATCACGCATCGCGATCACCTGATTGTGCGCGTGTACGCCGAAGGCCTGGTCGGTGAAGGCGTCTCGTTGGGATACGACGGCAGCCTGGCGATGGTGTCCCTGATCGACCAGATCTACCGTCCGATGCTCGAAGGCGCGGACGCGCTTGAAACGGAACATCTGTGGGCCGAAATGTACCGGCAGTCGATACAAGCCGGCCGGCGCGGAGCGGCGTTGCGGACGATGAGCGCGATCGACATCGCGCTGTGGGACTTGCGCGGCAAGGCGGCCAGGATGCCGGTGATGCACCTGCTGGGCGTCTACTCGACGCGCCTGCGCTGCTACGCGACGGGCGGCTACTATCGCGACGGCCAGACCCTGGACGACCTGGTGGCCGAATACGTGAAATACGCGGAGGCCGGGTTCACGGCGGTCAAACTGAAGGTGGGCAAACTGGACGCCCGCGAGGACGCCGTGCGCATGGCCGCGGTTCGAAAAGCGCTCGGCGACGGCGTCGAGATCCTGCTCGATGCCAATGGCGGCTGGGCGGATTCAAACACAGCCATCTCGGCGCTACGGCGGCTGGAGGAATACCGGCCCTACTGGATCGAGGAACCGGTTCGCGCCGACAACGTTGCGGCGATGGCTCGCATCGCCGATGCCCTGGATTGGCCGGTCGCGACCGGCGAGTTGGAAGCTACCCGATGGGCGTTCGCCGATCTGCTGGAGCGGAAGGCGGCGGATATTCTGCAGCCGGATGTCACCGTCGTGGGCGGGGTCAGCGAGTGGATGAAGGTTGCCCACATGGCGGCCGCTCTCGACGTGCCTATCGCGCCGCACTATCACTGGGACTATCACTGCCAGTTGCTGGCCGCGATTCCAAACGGGCTGTTCCTCGAATACTTCATCCGCGGCTCGGACGTCAAAGTGTTCGACGACCTGCTCGCGAACCCGATCGCGCCGGTCGGCGGGTATCTTTCCCCGCGCACGGATCCGGGTTTCGGAATCGTGCTTCGTCCTGAGAGAATCGAACAATACCGCATCGGATAAGCCGCGGCCTCACGGAGCGTAAATCGATGAACAAAATCACGGGCCACGCCCTTTGGGCGCTAATTGCCATCACGGGCGCGGGCGCGCTCGCCGGAATCGCATTGAATCGCGGAGAGCCGGTCAACAGCATGTGGCTGGTGGTGGCTTCGAGCTGCCTCTACCTGGTCGGCTACCGCTTCTATGCGAAGTTCATCGCCACGAAGGTGATGATGTTGAACAGCGACCGGGCCACGCCGGCCGAGCGGCTGCGCAACGGCCACGACTTCGAGCCCACCAACAAGTGGATCGTGTTCGGTCATCACTTTGCGGCCATCGCGGGACCCGGGCCGCTGGTGGGGCCGACCCTGGCCGCGCAGTTCGGCTATCTGCCGGGAACCCTGTGGATCATTGTCGGCGCGGTGCTGGGCGGGGCCGTGCAGGACTTTGTGATCCTGTTCGCCTCCATGCGGCGGGACGGCAAGTCGCTGGGACAGATGGCGAAGGAGGAAATCGGGAAGGTCGGCGGATTCACGGCGCTCATCACGGTGCTGCTGATCATGATCATTCTGCTGGCGGTCGTCGCGCTGGTGGTGGTCAACGCGTTGAAGGGCAGCCCATGGGGAACGTTTACCATCGCGGCAACCATGCCCATCGCGGTCTTCATGGGACTCTACCTGCGCTACTGGCGGCCCGGCAAGGTGCTGGAAGTCTCCGTGATCGGGTTCGCGCTGGTCATGGCCTCGATCTTTGCCGGTGAATGGATTTCCAAATCGGCGGATTGGGCGCCGCTGTTCAACCTGTCGGCGACCACGCTGGCGTTCGCGATCATCATCTACGGGTTCTTCGCCAGCGCCCTGCCCGTGTGGCTGCTGCTGGCGCCGCGCGATTATCTGAGCACGTTTGTCAAGCTGGGCGTCGTGCTACTGCTCGGCCTCGGCATCCTGTTCGTTCGTCCCCAGATGCAACTGCCGGCGCTGACCCGATTTGTCGACGGCACCGGGCCGATCTTCGCGGGCACCATCTTCCCGTTCTGCTTTATCACGATCGCGTGCGGGGCGATCAGCGGGTTTCATTCGTTGATCTCGTCAGGCACGACGCCGAAGATGATCGCCAAGGAAATGCACGCCTGGCCCGTGGGATATGGGTCGATGCTGCTCGAGAGCTTTGTCGCGATCATGGCGATGATCGCCGCCTGCGTGCTCCAGCCAGGCGTTTACTTTGCCGTGAATTCGCCAGCCGGAGTCGTCGGTGCGACGCCGCAGGCGGCCGTGGCCACGATTTCCTCCTGGGGTTATCCGGTCGAAGTCGAAACGATGCAGACGCTGGCAAGGCAGGTAGGAGAAGAGTCGCTGTTCTATCGGACCGGGGGGGCGCCCTCGCTGGCGCTGGGCATGGCTCATATTTTCGCCAGCGGAGGCGGCGGAGAGGCGATCCTTGGCTTCTGGTATCACTTCGCCATCATGTTCGAGGCGCTGTTTATCCTGACGATCATCGACGCCGGAACACGTGTGGGCCGATTCATGCTGCAGGACTTGCTCGGGCACGTCTGGAAGCCCCTAGGCCGGACCAGTTGGATGCCGGGCGTGATTTTGTCGAGCGCCGCGGTGGTGATGGCCTGGGGGTATTTTCTGTATCAGGGGGTCCGCGATCCGCTCGGAGGAATCAACTCGCTGTGGCCGCTGTTTGGGATCGCGAACCAGCTGCTGGCGACCATCGCGCTCTGCGTGGCCACGACGATCCTGATCAAGATGCATCGCGCGCGCTACATGTGGATTACGTGCGTGCCGATGATCTGGCTGGTGACCGTCACGTTCACGGCGTCGTGGCAGAAGATCTTTTCTCCCTTGCCGCGGGTCGGATTTCTGGCCCAGGCGCAAGTGCTGGACGAAGCTCTACGGGCCGGCAAGATCGCAGCGGCCAAGGTCGCCGAAACGGAGGCGATGATCTTTAACGCACGGCTGGATGCCGCGGTGTGCTTTGTCTTCCTGATTCTGGTAGCCACGATTCTGGTGGATTCGATCCGGCAATGGGTTGGCATCCTGCGGGGGACCCGGGAAGCCGTGGTTCGCGAGGCGCCTTTCGTGCTGTCGCAACTCCGTCCGGAGGAGGTCTGACCGTGTGGCTGCGAAGACTGAAGAAGATCGTTTGGGGATTGTTGAAGGAACTCTCCGACGAGAGCGCTTACGAGAGACATCTCCTGGCGCGAGGCTGCGCGCCTTCGGCGGAGGAATGGCGGAGGTTCAGCGAGCGTCGCTTGCGGCAGAAGTATCAACAGGCAAAATGCTGTTGAGAGCTTGCTTGCTGACGGGCGGCCCGAAAACTGAAAACCCCCTCGGACCTAAGATGGTCCGAAGGGGCTTGGCTTTTTCTCGCGATGAAGTTAAGCGCGCGCCTTCCGGCGGCGATAGGCTGCGAAGCCGATCAGCCCGGCGCCGAAGAGCGCCCACGTTGCCGGTTCCGGAATCACTTCGAACGAGCCGGTGAGTTCGGCGCGGAAGCCGCCGACCGCGATGTTGTCATTGACCAGGAACACCAGGCGGTTGTCGCCTGCGACGAACGGATTCGGTCCGCCAAAACTCCCCAGGTTAATCGTGAAGAGCGGGCCGAACGAACTGAAACCTGCCTGGTTCAAGCCGGGCACCGTCACACCGTTCACGCTGACTTGCGTCACGGCATCGTCGGAAGCAATACGGCCCTGGATCGCAATCGTGGTCGGCTCGAAGACCGCCGGCAGTGTGAAATGAGTCTCGATCAGCACCTGCACAGGGAAGCCCGCGCCGAAGCCGGTTGGCTGGGCAAATGGATTCACCCAAATCCACCTCGATCCGGTCTGCGCGATGTCGTTGCCGGTGTTGGCGAGCCAGCCGGAACTGGTCACCACCGAATCCACCACGATGGAAGCCGAACAGGATGCCGTGTTAGGAGGACAGTTTGTGGGAATCGCACCCGGAGGATTAGGAGTCAGAATCTGGGTAATAATCCAGTCCGGATCGACATCACCACCGGCAAAAGCGCTGAACACGCCATTCAGGCCGGTGTTCCGAAAGGGGATGGGAATCGCCATCAACCCAGGCGCAAACAGGGTGACGACCACCAAAGCCAGCGTCAAACGACTCTGGAGACTAGTCCGAAACATTATTCCTCCCGCAGTCCAAATACATTTAGCTCTGTTAGAGCGTAACAGCGGCGCGCTGGCATGTCAACCCTTTCCAGCTGCCTTTTTGGTACCTCAGCGAAAGGACCTAGCCCTTTCGTTTCAAATTGTTGGCGAGGAGCCTCAGACGGTCTAGGACTGCGCTAAGGGTACCCCCCCCCATTCTGTGGGGTACTAACCCTAATAGGGGGGTGTCCCCCAACAAATCGGGTGGAATCCGATACTCGTTTTGCCCGAACGTCCGCAACCACGAGGCCAGCGCAACGCAATCTTCCCCTGGGACCAACGGAAATCTTCGTTGCAGGTCCGGCCGGTGGCGGTAGATCGTCCATGCGAGCATTGAGGGTCCCCCTTTTCTCAGGGCCGAAGTCCAAAACCTGCCGAACCGTTCCTGGCCTTCCGCAGAGAACGGATTCACTATCGCCACGAACCCGGCGTCCAACCGGGTGATTCTTCTGCCGAAATCCATGATGGGCTGGCCGGTGTCGAACGTCCCAAAGGAATAAGGCCACGCCGAGGCATTCTCCCAACCCGCCGCCCGCAGGCGTTGACCATAGTGGCTCAGCAGTTCCCCCGCGTCCCCGACCTTGCAGGTTTGCATCTCGGGCGCATGACTGGAGACGATCTCCGGCCGGTCCGGCCGGAAACCGCTGAAGTGGAAGAACCGCAAGGGCTCTTGGGCAACGTTGTACGTTGTCCCCTGCTTCTTTATCGGGCGCTGGGGCAGGTTCCAATAGGCCACATTGCAGCCGGCGTCGCGGAGGATCGCGACAGGAGAGAAGAGGGTGGGGGCGAGATCCATCCAACGCTGGTCGACGAACAGGCCGTCTTGGGGTTCGGCAAAGCACGAGTCGCGAATTCGCTCGGTCCACCACGCGAGCAAGCGTTCCGCCAGGGCGCCGGGGCGCAGTGCCAGGAAGCCGAGGTTGTACGCCCCGGACTGAAGAATGTGCCGTTCGGTCTTCGGCCCGGCCGGAAGGGTAAGATGAGGGGTCAGGGCCCAATAGCAGGAATCGAGCGCCCGCATCACGGGGTCCAACGGCTGGAACAACTGCATGTCCGGGTCCAGATAGATCAATCGCTCCACACCGGCCCGCGCGAGCAGGTGTGACAAGAAGAGAGGTTTTAGCGCCGTCGCCGCCTCAAGCACTGTGTACTGAAAGAAGAAGCCGGGGCGGTTGGAAATGGGGAGTTCGTCCGAAGCTACAATCTCGAAGTCCTCGCGCGCGGGATCGAAGCAGCCGTCGGGCCGGTCGACCAGGAGAGCGACGCGGCGAGCTTCGGGATGATGGCGGGCGACCGAATCCATCAGCGTACGCACGTGGGCCAGGTAGTTCTTGGCGAAGATGGTGGCGAAGACGATCACGCGCGCCTCCTGGTATAGCATGCGACACCGAACCGGCGGCAAGCTGCTACACTTGAGTTACCTCCCCAACCAGAGACGGCGCGAAGCCATGAGATTCGGAGTCATTGTCTTTCCGGGCAGTAATTGCGATCACGACGCCTGGTACGCGGTCACCCATAATCTGGGACACCAGGCGGAATTCATCTGGCACGATGCATCCCGGCTGGGCGACGTGGATGCCGTGATTCTGCCGGGCGGCTTCTCTTACGGAGATTATCTCCGGTGCGGAGCCATCGCAAAGTTCTCGCGCGTGATGAACGCGGTGCGGGACTTCGCCAAGGAAGGCGGACCCGTGGCGGGCTTTTGCAACGGCTTCCAGATCCTTACGGAGTGCGGGCTGCTGCCGGGAGCGCTGGTGCGCAACCAAGGCCTGAAGTTCATCTGTGGCCCGGTGCGATTGCGGTGTGAGACGGCCGGGAGCGGCTTCACCTCGCGATACGCAAAAGGCGAGGTGCTCGAGATGCCCATCGCTCACGGCGAGGGCTGCTACACGGCCGAGGCTCGCCTTCTGGACGAACTGGAAGCCGAGGACCGCGTGGCGTTCCGGTATGTGGGGAACCCGAACGGGTCGATGCGGGATATCGCCGGAATTCTGAATCGCGAACGTAATGTGCTGGGCATGATGCCTCATCCGGAACGGGCTTCGGACCCGCTGATGGGTTCTACCGCGGGGCTTGGGCTGTTTCAGTCCATGGTTGAGTCATTTGCCCGGATCAGCCAATGAGTGCTGCCACTTCGATCACCCCAGAGCTGATCACGCAGCACCAGCTCACCGAAACCGAATACGGAAAGATCGTCGGCATCCTGGGGCGGGAGCCGACCCTGACCGAGCTTGGCATCTTCAGCGTGATGTGGAGCGAGCACTGCTCGTACAAGAGTTCCCGCATTCATCTGAAAAAACTGCCCACGCGCAGCCAGCTCGTCCTGCAGGGGCCGGGCGAGAATGCCGGGATCATCGACATCGGCGGCGGCTACGCGATCGCGTTCAAGATCGAGTCGCACAACCACCCGAGCTTTATCGAGCCATTCCAGGGTGCGGCGACCGGCGTCGGCGGTATCCTGCGCGACATCTTTACGATGGGCGCGCGGCCGGTGGCGGTGCTGAACTCACTGAGGTTCGGGACGCTGGACGATCTGGTGAACGGCAAACGGAACCGGCGGATCGTGGAGGGCGTGGTCTCGGGCATCGCGCACTACGGCAACTGTTTCGGCGTCCCGACCGTGGGTGGCGAGTGCATTTTCGAAACCAGCTACAGCGGGAATCCGCTGGTCAACGTGTTCGCGTTGGGGGTGTTCCGCAAAGACGAGATCTTTTACGCCAAGGCTTCCGGAGTCGGCAATCCGGTGATCTACGTGGGCGCCAAGACGGGCCGCGATGGAATTCATGGCGCATCGATGGCGTCGGCGGAGTTTTCCGAGGAGTCGAAACAGAAGCGGCCGAACGTCCAGGTGGGCGATCCGTTCATGGAAAAGCTGCTTTTGGAAGCGTGCCTGGAGGCGATGCGGACGGGCGCCATCGTCGGCATCCAGGACATGGGCGCAGCCGGGTTAACGTGCTCCACCTGCGAGATGGGATCGCGGGGTGGAACCGGAATCGAGATCGATCTGCGATTCGTTCCGCAGCGCGAGACCGGGATGACTCCGTACGAGATCATGCTCTCGGAATCGCAGGAGCGAATGCTGCTGGTGGCCGAGGGCGGCCGCGAACATGAGGTTTTCGAGGTCTTCCGGAAGTGGGGCCTGGACGCGGTAACGATCGGGCAGGTCACCGGCGACGGCATGTTGCGGGTGAAAGATCACGGCGTCGTGGTGGCGGAGATCCCCAATCGTCCGCTGGCCGACGAAGCGCCCCTGTACGACCGGCCTCACACCAAACCCTTCCGGCGCGCCCCGATGGAAGGACCGTTATTCGCCAGCGGGGACCTGGCCGCGGATCTCGAGACCATTCTCCGGTCGGCGGATGTCTGTTCCAAGCGGTGGATCTGGCAGCAATACGATTACATGGTGCGGACGAACACGGTCGTGGGCCCGGGGGGCGATGCCGCGGTCATCCGTATCAAGGAGACCGGCTCGTCGGTGGCGATGGCGCTGGACGGCAACGGCCGCTACTGCTATCTCGACCCGCGCGAAGGAGCGAAGCTCAACGTCGCGGAGTGCTGCCGCAATCTCGCCACGGTAGGAGCGCTGCCCGTCGCCGCGACCAACAATCTCAACTTCGGCAATCCGGAGAGGCCCGAGATCATGGCGCAATTGGTGGAAGCGATCGAGGGAATGGCCGAGGCGTGCGCTTTCTTCGAGACTCCCATCACGGGCGGCAACGTCAGCCTGTATAACGAAACCCTGAGCGAGGGCGTTTTCCCCACGCCGGTTCTGGGAATCGTGGGCCTGCTGCCGACCGGAGCCCCCGTGACGATCGACTTCAAACAACCAGGCCGTTCTGTGGTCCTGCTGGGTGGATTGCGCGATTGCGATCTCACGCGATTCGGCGGCACGCAATACGCCAAAGCCGTGTTGAAGACCGCGTGGGGCCTGCCCCCAGCATTGGACATGGAGTACGAGAAGCGCGTGCAGGCGGCATGCCGCGAGATTGTCGGGGCCGGCCTGGCCGAATCGGCGCATGACCTGAGCGACGGCGGGTTGGCGGTCGCGCTGGCTGAGTGCGCCTTCGGCAGCGCGGAGGTGGGTGCGGACATCGACCTCGATTCCGATCTGAGGCCGGAGTTTCTGCTGTTCCATGAGGCGCCTTCCCGCGTTCTGGTGTCGACCGCGGAGCCCGATCGAGTCATCGAGACTGCACGAAAGCACGGGATCGAGGCGATATCGATCGGCCGCACGCAACCAGACCGCCTGTTGATTCGCAACCGGGGGCGGGTTCTGGTCGACGGGGACGTGACTCGTCTGAAACAAGGATGGCAAGGCAGCCTGGAGGCCATGCTACATCCGGAGCAGGTGCATCCGTAAAGGGGGGGCTATGTTCGACAAGTTCCGCGACGAATGTGGGGTATTCGCGATCTTCGGACATCCGGAGGCGTCCAAACTGAGTTATCTCGGCCTGTATGCGCTCCAGCATCGGGGCCAGGAAAGCGCGGGCATTGCCGCCAGCACGGGAGAGGAGATCCGTTGCCACAAGTCCATGGGGCTGGTGAATGAGGTTTTCACGCCGGAGGTGCTGGCGAGACTCGAAGGGGATCTCGCCATCGGCCATACACGATACTCGACGGCCGGCGATACCGTCCTGCTGAACGCGCAGCCCTTTTCGGTGTCGTGCAACAAGGGGCAGGTGGCGGTGGCGCACAACGGCAACATCACCAATGCCACTGAGTTGCGCGAAGAACTGGAATCGGACGGCTCGATCTTCCAGGCGTCGAGCGACACGGAAGTCATCCTGCACATGGTGGCGCGGTCGCGCGAACGGACGCTGGCGGGCGCGCTGCGGGAAGCGCTGATTCAGCTCGAAGGGGCGTATTCGCTGGTGTTTCTGGCGAAAGACCGCATCATCGTAGCGCGCGATCCCAATGGATTTCGACCACTGGCGATGGGGCAGATGGAGCTTTCCGGCGGCCGCCACTGCTACATCTTCGCTTCGGAGACTTGCGCGTTCGATCTGATCGGCGCGGTGTACCTGAATGATGTCGAACCGGGCGAGATGGTCACGGTGGGGCCGGAAGGCATCACGCGGCAGCAGTTCGCCCCGGCGCGGGACCGCGCGCACTGCGTGTTCGAACACGTCTATTTCGCCCGTCCGGATTCGCTGGTATTCGGCCGGCCGGTGCAGGAGTCGCGTGAAATGCTGGGCCGCCTGCTGGCACGGGAAGCGCCGGCCGACGCGGATCTGGTAGTGCCTGTGCCCGACTCAGGGGTTTCGGCGGCGATCGGGTATGCGGCCGAGTCCGGATTGCCTTACCGGCAGGCGCTGATCCGCAACCACTACGTTGGACGAACGTTCATCGAGCCATCGCAGGCCATCCGCGATTTCGGCGTCAAACTGAAGCTGAATCCCATCCGGCACCTGCTGGAGGGGAAGAGCGTTGTCCTGGTGGACGACTCCATCGTGCGCGGCACCACCAGCCGGAAAATCGTGCGGATGGTACGTCAGGCGGGCGCACGCGAGGTGCATTTGCGCATCTCGTGTCCTCCTACGATTTCGCCTTGTTTTTACGGGGTCGATACGCCGATACGCAGCGAGTTGATCGCGGCCAATCACTCGATTGAAGAGATCCGGCGATTCGTGGAAGCCGACTCGCTATCCTATCTCTCGATGGCTTCGTTGCGGCGGGCGGTGGCTGATGTGAACCACGAGTATTGTTACGCATGTTACAGCGGCAGTTACCCGACGGACCTGGTGAACCTGGATGAGTTGATGGCGGTAAAGAAGCGGAAGCCGTAGGATTCGGCAGGCCGGCCCGTCCGAGCAGCGGGAAAAGATCAACCGAAGAATCCCTCCGCGAGGAGTTTCTGCAAATCTCTGCTGCCGTGGACCACCCTGACCAAGTCGACTCCATTCGGCAGAGGGAAGTAGAAAAGGAGTACCGCCTCAAACCCGTCTCCGACAGCAATGCGCCGCATTCCCTGTAGCTCCTGCTTTTGTACGAAGACCGAAGTGCCACTCTCGGGGTGAGTGGCGAGCAAACTCAGGGAGACGTCGGCCGCTTGGAGGAATCGATCGGCAAGTTCGACACCCGCGTTCTCCGCGTACCAAACCCATTGGGCGATGAGATCACGCCTGGCGGCCTCGCGCTTCAGAACGCGGGGCATCAGGCTAACTTGCGGGATTTGCGCGCTTCGAGTTGCTTCAGAGCTTCCCGGCGGATGTCGGCCCAGTCCTCGCGCGTCATCTCGGTCGGCCCGCCACTGCCGATTCCCTCCAGGAGCGTCAATTCCAGCTTCTCTTGAGCCTTGCGCCTTTCATCGTCGCGGATCAAATCCCGTACGTATTCGCTAACGCTGCTATAGCGGCCGGACCCGACCTGTTCATCGACAAAGTCCTTAAGCTGATCCGGGAGAGAGATGTTCATCGTCTGCATCGATCCACCCTTGCCTTCGCATTGATGATACCCCGGATGGCAAAACATGGCAACTATTGACATAGCCAACGAAAACCCCGTCGTCTGTTAGGGATCGAGGGGAACCAGGTGACAGAGGCGAGATCCCACGCTGCGACCAGATGATCTTGGATAAAATGGCTCTCAAGTGACCCGCCACGGATTGGTTGTCCTGGGATTCTCAGTATTGGCCGCGCATGCGGCGGAGACTGCGCCGGCCGCCGACGCGTTCGAAAAGACAATCCGGCCGCTGCTCTCGGCGAAGTGCCACTCGTGCCATGGGCCTCAGATGCAGATGGGCGGACTGAATCTGGCCACCGTCGAGGGATTGCGCAAAGGCGCGGCGTCCGGACCGATCCTCGACACGGCGGATCCCGACAACAGCCGGTTGCTGCGCGCCGTCAGCCATCAGACCAGGATCAAGATGCCGCCGGCCGGGAAGCTGAGCGATGGCGAGATCGCGTCCCTGCGCGAGTGGGTGCGGGCCGGCACGCCGTGGCCGTCCGGGCAGGGAGTCCCTTCGAAACCGGCGGAACTTTTCTGGTCGTTCCGTCCGGTGCAGGCTTTGGATCCTCCAACGGTGAAGAACGCCGCCTGGGTTCGCAACGACATCGACCGCTTCCTATTGGCCAAACTCGAGAGTCAGGGTATCGAACCTGCGCCGCCCGCGGACCGGCTGACCTTTCTGCGCCGCGCGACGTTCGATCTGACGGGTTTGCCTCCCACTGAGCAGGAGGTGCGCGAGTTCGTAGGGGACCGCGCTCCGGATGCCGTCCAGCGCATGGTTGACCGCCTCCTGAGTTCACCGCGATACGGGGAGCAGTGGGGCCGCCATTGGATGGATGTCGCGCGGTACGCCGATTCGACCGGCGCGGACGAGGATCATCGCTATCCCTATGCCTGGCGCTACCGGGATTATGTTCTCGATGCGTTCAACCGCGACCTGCCGTTCGACCAATTCGTCCGCGAGCAGGTGGCCGGCGACCTTCTGCCGGCCGGGGACGGGTCGCGGGTCAACCTGCGCGGCATCATTGCGACCGGGTTCCTCGCCCTGGGCCCCAAGCTGATCGCCGAACAGGACAAGCCGAAGATGTTCTACGACATCGTCGACGAGCAGATCGAGGTGACTGGCAGGGCCTTTCTGGGACTGACGCTGGCCTGCGCGCGGTGTCACGATCATAAGTTCGATCCGGTCTCGACAAAGGACTACTACAGCCTGGCATCCATCTTCGCGAGCACCCGGCAACTGGAGAAGCTGGAAGGCACGGTTTCGCAGTTGTACTTTGCCCCCCTGGTTCCGCCGGAGGAGGCGGCCCGGTGGCGCGGGCACAAGCTGAAACTCGAAGAGAAGCAGAAAGAGATCGACGAAGTGGTTGGCGAGGAGGCTGCCCGTCATCGCGACCGGTTGTCTCCGCGGATGGCCCGCTATATGCTGGCGGCCCGAGAAGTGTACAAGGACGGGAAAGATCTGAAGCAGACTGCCTCGCGGACGGGGCTGGACGCCGCGATCCTCCAGCGCTGGGTCGACTATCTGAAGCCCACCAAGGAGCGCCGGCCCCACCTGGAGCCGTGGTACCAGTCGAAGTCCGAGACCGCGGCCGCCGAGGAGTATCAATCCACCTTTACCGCTACCGACCACAAACGGCGCGAAGCGCGGGAGCAGTGGAAGCGAGAGGCAGCGGAGGCCAAAGCCAAAGGAGGGGAGCCGCCCCCTCCTCCCAAGTTCCTGGCGGGCGATAACCGCTTCTACACGGAAGTGATCGCAGAAAAGGGTCCGCTCGCGCTGCCGGAGAAGAATCGGGAAACCCTGTTCACCGGCGAGAACCGCCACAGGTTTCACCAACTGACCGCGGAGTTGAAAACGCTGAAGGACACCGGTCCGCCGGACCCGCCGCTGGCCTGCGGCGTGGCGGAGGACAAGCCCGTCACCCAGCGCGTCTTCATCCGCGGCAATCCGGCGGCGCTCGGCGACGAGGTCCCGAAGCGGTTCCCCATCGTCCTGGCGGGGCACGATCAAACGCCCATCACCCAGGGCAGCGGACGCCTGGAACTCGCCCGCTGGCTCAGCGGCCGGACGAACCCGCTGACCGCACGCGTGATGGTGAATCGCATCTGGCAGTGGCACTTCGGCGAAGGCCTGGTGCGAACGCCGAGCAACTTCGGCCGGATGGGAGAGCGTCCGACCCATCCCGAATTGCTCGACTATCTGGCCAATCGGTTCATGGAGGGAGGCTGGTCGCTGAAGGCGATGCACCGGCTGATCATGCTGTCGAACGCGTATCAGATGAGCAGCCGCGCGAGCGCCGGAGCGATGGAGAAAGACTCCGACAACCGGTTGTGGTCCCGGTTTCAGCGGCGGCGCCTGGCGGTGGAGGAAATGCGCGACTCATTGCTGGCGATCGACGGGTCGCTCGACGTCACGATGGGCGGCTCGCTGCAGAAGGGCGAGGGGACCGACAAGGAATTCAGCGACGACCGCAAGAGCCTGAGCCCGGACGAAAGCAAGCGCCGGCTGGTCTACCTGCCGTTGCGGCGATCGAATCTGCCGAGCGTGCTCAACCTGTTTGACTTCGGCGACGCGACCACGACTTCGGAAGGGCGTACGCAGACCAACGTCGCGCCGCAGGCCCTGTACATGATGAACAGCGGCTATGTCTCCGAGCGGGCGAAGGCGCTCGCGCAACACTTACTGCGGGACACGGCGTTGACCGATGAAGGGCGCATCGAGCGCGCCTACTATCGGGTCGTCAACCGCCCTCCGGACCCGGACGAGACCCGGCAGGCGGTGGACTATGTCAGCCGCTTCCCGGCGCGCGGCGATGGTGTCCTGGCCTGGAGCAGCTTTTGCCGCTCTCTGATCGCTTCGAACGACTTTTTGTACATTCACTGATCATGGAGCCGAGGAACCTTTCGCGCAGATATCTGCTTCGCCGGTCGGCCTGCGGCTTCGGCCTGATGGGGCTGGCCGGCATGTTGGCTGAGCAAGGGCTGGCGGCCGACCCCCTGGCGCCGAAGAAGCCGCACTTCCCCCCAAGGGCAAAGCGGGTGATCTTTCTGTTCATGCACGGCGGACCGTCGCACATGGACACGTTCGATCCCAAGCCCCGCCTGACTACGGACCACGGCAAGCCGCTGCCCTTCAAACGGCCGCTGACCTTCGCTGAAGGGCAGACCGGCGCGTTGTTCAAGTCGCCCTGGGAGTTCCGCCGGTATGGGCAAAGCGGGTTGCCGGTCAGCGACCTGTTCCCCAACGTGGCGCGTTGCGTCGACGACCTGTGCATCATCCGCTCGATGGTCGGCGACAGCGTCGCGCACGGAGGCGCGGTGCTGCAACTACACACCGGCTCGAACACGTTCACGCGGCCCAGCATGGGGTCGTGGGTCGTGTATGGGCTTGGCACGGAAAACCAGAATCTGCCCGCGTTCCTCACAATCAAGCCCGGCCTGTCGCACGGCGGTGCCAAGAACTGGAGTTCCGGCTTCCTTCCGGCGGCCTTCCAGGGCACCGCGGTCGGCCACGGCGGCATCAAGGTGGACGATCTCAAGGACCCGATCGAACATTTGCGCAACACCGGCCTGACTCCCGAACAGCAGCGCTACGAACTGGACATGATCCAGAAAGCGAATCGCCGCGCGGCGGAGCGTTGGAATCACGACCCGGAACTCGAAGCGCGCATCCAGGCGTTTGAACTGGCTTTCCGGATGCAGGCCGAGGCCCCGGAGGCGTTTGACATCAGCAAGGAATCGGAAGCGACAAAAAAACTGTATGGCATGGACGAGCCCGAGACGCGCGACTTCGGCTGGCAGTGCCTGATGGCCCGCCGGATGGCGGAGCGCAATGTCCGCTTCATCCAGATCAACCACGAGTACGGTCCGGGGAACGAAGTCGGGTGGGACGCGCACTCCGAACTGATTCGCCTGCACACCCGCACGGCCCTGATGGTGGATAAGCCGATCGCTGGGTTGTTGACCGATCTCAAATCGCGCGGCCTGCTGAAAGACACTCTCGTGATTTGGAGCGGCGAATTCGGGCGCACGCCGATTTCGCAGGCCGGAGACGGGCGGGATCACAACCCCTACGGCTACAGCGCGTGGATGGCGGGGGCGGGAGTGAAGGGCGGAATGGCGTACGGCGCCACCGACGAGTTCGGCTATTACGCGGTCGAAGACCGCATGCACATTCACGATCTGCATGCGACGATGTTGCACATTCTGGGTTTCGACCACGAGCGGCTGACATTTCTCTATGGGGGCCGTAATTTCCGCCTGACGGACGTCGCGGGGAAAGCGGCGACGAAAATCCTGGCCTAGCTGGATTTGCTTAACTGTTCTTATTAGCTGTTATCATCTTACCCAGGGGACGACAACAGATGACGACCGTGACTATCTCACTCCCATCTTCTCTGAGGAAGTTTGTGGACCGGGAAGTCCGTACAAGAGGATACGGTAACGTGAGCGAATACTTCCGCGGACTACTCAGAGACGCTCAGGAGCGCGAAAAGGAGCGTCGTTTGGATGCGCTTCTGCTGGAGGGGTTGAAGTCGGGACACGACATCAATGTTGACGAGCGCTTCTGGAAGGACCTCCGGTCTGAAGCCTCCGCTCTAGTGTTGAAGCATAGGGCCAAGGCGTGAAGCTCGTCATCCGGCCGGAAGCCCGGCGGGATGTGCTTCGGCAGGTTGGATACCTTCTCGAAGAACTCGCCTACGACGCGGCGGAGCGGTTCCCCGGCGCGGTCAAAGAGGCACTGAAATTCATCGTGAATCACCCGAAGGCCGGATCCCCTCGCCCCTTGGCGAAACGGGGCATGAAGGGACTCCGGTCGTGGCCAATCCCCGGCTTCGAGGAAGTTCGCGTCTATTACGTGCAGCCCCGCACAAACGTGGTTCGCGTGCTTCGGATCATTCATGGGAAGAGGGATCTCAATCGCACTCTGTAACCTGGCCAGAATCAGCTCGGGTCAGACCATGTTTCGCCGGGCGACCAGCACAGTGACATCGTCCGCGAAGCCCGCGCCACCCGACCATTCGCGAAGTTCCGACATTACGATCTCGACCACCGCCCCGGCTGAACAAGCCGGATGCCGTTCGATCAGGGCCGCTAGGCGATCCGCTCCGTACTCTTCGTCGGTCTTCGGGTCGGACGCCTCGCTGATGCCGTCGCTGTACAACACCAGCGTGTCCCCCGGATTCAACTTTCCGCTGTGCTGTTCGTGCGAGGCCTGCGGAAACAGTCCGAGCGGCGTGCCGCCATTCGCGAGCCATTCCACCGCGCCATCGCCTCTCAGGACCAGCGCAGGATTATGGCCTGCGTTCGCATAAGTGAAATCGCCGCTGTCCGGATCGAGCAGGAACGCGAACAGGGTAACAAACCGATTCGCGGGGCAGCGCGTGGCGATCAACTGGTTGGCGCGCGTGACGATTCCGGACACGTCGCGAGGTTCGTCCGCGAGCACGCGCAGGTAGGCCTGAAGGCTGGACATCATGAGGGCCGCGGGCATCCCTTTTCCCGCCACGTCGCCGACCACCAGCAGCAGTTTGCCCTCGGCCGCCTGCACGTAGTCGAAGTAATCGCCTCCCACGGTGTGGCACGCCACGTTGGTCGCCGCCAGGTCCCACCCCGGGACAACAGGAGGCGCCGCCGGCAGCAGCTTTGCCTGGATCTCGGCGGCCTGATTCAACTCGCGCGCCATGATCTCTTCCTGGCGCTCCACCTCCACCAGGCGGGCGTGTTCGATGCGGATGGCAGCCACGTTGGCCATAACGGTGAGCAGGTTCAGGTCGTCGCGCGTGAAGGGCTGGATCAGGTTGGTCGAATCGACATACACCAAACCGATCACGCTGTCCCGCGTCTGCAGGGGAACCGCCATGATGCTGCGAACCGCCTGAGCCACGATGCTCTGCCGCTGAGCCAGATCCAGGTCCAGCGACGTGTCGGTCACCAGCAGGGACTCGCGCCGCTGCACCACACGGTCGCGGACCGTGCTGCTGATGCGAAAACTGTCGCCGGCCGCGGCGCGGGGCACCAACTGGCCGTTTTCGAGAGTAAGCAGAACGCCGCGCGAAGCCCCGACGGCCTGGATGCCAAGGTCCAGCACCAGTGGAAACAATTCTTCGAGCGGCCGTCGGCCGGCCAGTTCCTGGCCGGCCCGAATCAGCGCGTCGATGTGCCGGGTTCCCGAGATGGCTCCCTTGTCATGCTGCAGCACGCCCTCCAGATTCGCGGCCACCATCGTGGACCCGTCCGGAACCGCCTGGCCCTTGTCGACAAACAGGACGGTCTTGGCGGACTCATCCGAATCGGGGAATTTGTACTCGATCAGAAGATGGCCTGCCGTGATCTGGTCGCCGGCCTGCAATAGGTGAGGCCCTCCGATCCGTACCCCGTTGACCATCGTCCCGTTCTTGCTTCCAAGGTCGGCCACCACCAGGTCGTACCCGTGCCGTTCAATCGACATGTGCTGGCGAGACAGGCCCGCGTCGTCTGGATAGCAGAGATCGTTGTTAACGGCGCGCCCGATCGTGATACGCCCCGATTCAACGGGCAGGTTGCGCGGCGGCTGACCAGGGGCAGCCAACATAAGCTCAGGCCGGACATCGGGCTGCGCAGGCAGTAAACGGGCAACGGACGACATGGGGTTTTTTCAAGTGTATCCCAGGACCGGCCGCCTCCGGCGTATAAGTCTTGTCCAATACAGGATGAGCCTGGAACAGTTCCGGGCATTTATGGCAGCATGCGAGGAGGTTCGTTTTGAAGGCAGGCATCGGAAGGAGATCTATCACTGGGTGGAACACGGGCAGCAGTATCACGTCCAGGGCAGGATCGCCAAGGACCGGCTGAAAGGCTATGGTCGGCCTGCTCGAGTACCTCAAACACCAGCCAGGACTGGGCCATTCTCGACCCGGGCGCAAATGGCGGACAATCGGAACCATGTCCGCTTTGACTTGTGTGATCTTGGTTGCGCTGGCCGCCGGTGGGTCCGCCGCCCAGGAAACCTCCGCCGCCGTGGAGTTCAATCAGCAGCTTCTGTTCCGCGTGTTCGCGCCTTTGGGCCGCAACTCTCCCCAGGGCCGGGCGACACTCATTCGCGAGCACCTGGGCCAGTTTGCCCTGGATGGCAGCACTCCGCTCGAATCGCTCCGGTTGGTCGAGACCGCGGGAGCCACGGAAATCCATGCTGGCCGGCACTATTTGCTGGCGGTGACCGAGCAGGATGCCACCGCCGCCGCCGCCCCCGGGCACGCCTGGCGGCCGAGTACGTCGAGAGCATCCGCCAGAGCGTGCGCGGCTATCGCGAAGACAGAAGTTGGAAGAATCTGGCTCTCGGCGCCGCGTTAGCTCTCGGCGTTAGCCTGCTGTTCGCCGCTCTCCTGATCGCTCTCGCGCGGCTGGTCGCCAGGCTGCGGAACCGGCTGATCGCGCTGCTGCGAACCCGCCCTCAGGGACTTCGATTTCACTCGACTCAGCTTCTCACCACGCGCCAGATTGTGAACGCCTTGCTCACCGCAGTCTTGGCCGGCCGCTGGCTGGTCGTCCTGTTCCTTCTCCAGATTTACATCCCCCTCGTCCTCGGCTTCTTCCCCGGGACCGTCCGTCTCGCGAATACCCTTACCGGGTGGATCTGGTCTCCGTTCCGATTCCTGGGCGCGAGCCTGATCGCCTACCTTCCCAATCTTCTGTACGTCGTGGTCATCGTCATCGCGGTCTACTACGCCATCCGGCTATCCGATTTTGCCTTTCGCGAGATTGCCGCGGGGCGCATCCGCCTGGAAGGATTTCATGTTGACTGGGCGGAACCCACGTCCAAACTGGCTCGAATCGTCATCCTGGCCGCCGGCCTGGTCGCGGTGTTCCCGTATCTGCCGGGCTCCGAATCGCCCGCGTTCAAAAGCATCTCGATCTTCTTCGGCGTTCTCTTCTCGCTCGGCTCCACCTCCGCCGTCGCCAACATGGTCGCCGGCATCATCATCACGTACATGCGCCCGTTTCAGATTGGCGACCGTGTCAAGATCTCCGAGACGACCGGAGACGTCCTGGAGAAGAACCTTTTGGTCACCCGGATCCGGACGATCAAGAATGTCGTGGTCACCATACCCAACGGCAACGTGCTGGGTGCGCAAATTCTGAATTACACGGCCCCGGCCAGGGAGAAGGTGCTCATCCTTCATTCGAGCGTCACCATCGGTTACGACACTCCCTGGCGCAAAGTGCACGAACTCCTGATCAACGCCGCGCGGAACACGGAGCATATTCTGGAAGAGCCGAAGCCGTTTGTGCTTCAAACAGCACTGAATGACTTCTATGTCAGCTACGAGATCAACGCCTACACGGCGGAAGCGTCGCGGATGGTTGCCATCTACAGCCAGTTGCATCAGAACATTCAGGATCAGTTCAACGAAGCGGGAATGGAGATCATGTCCCCGCATTACACATCGGTCCGCGAGGGCAACACCATCGCAATCCCCGAACCCTATCGGCCCAAGGATTACTATCCTCCACGCTTCCGCGTCGATGCGTTGGGCCGCGGGGAGTGATGTTACTATTCCGGCAACGCGAACGAAAGGATGTTCGGCCCGCGGGCCTTGTACTGCGATTCGCCCGCCGTCTTGGCAAATAAGGCGACGAGCAACAGGATCCCAAGAGCCGCGTCGCGCATTTGGACATTCACTGCAACTCAATGCGGCCCTGTCTCTCGCGTATAATGCGCGTACACGATGATCGCACTCCTGCTGTTGTGGGCCGCAGCCGCCGCGGCAGCCGATCCGGCGGCCACGCTGGAATTGAAGGTATTTGATGAGCGGGGCAAGCCCACCTCGGCGCGGGCGCGATTGCTCGATGCCGAGGGCAAGGCCAAACCGTTTCTTTCGCCGTCCCAGGTGTGGATTCACCCGCGCTTTCCGGAGATGGGTGTGGTGGTACCCGGCAGCGCAACGCTCACCTTGCCGGCGGGACGCTTCTCGCTGGTGGTGGAGAGAGGACATGAGTACCGCCGGCTGACTTTGCCGCTCGAGGCCGCCGCGCGATCGACGATTCGCCGCGAAGCGCGCCTCTCCCGCTGGATCGACATGGCCGCGCGCGGTTGGTGGTCCGGCGACACGCACGTGCATCGCAAGCCGGAGGAGATGCCCGGCCTCCTTCGCGCCTCGGATACCTTCTTCGCGCCAACGGTGACCAAATGGAACGACCGCTCTATCCTGGACGAGTGGCCGGCGCAGCCGATGTTTGCCGTGGACGGGACTCGTTACTACTCCGTCAACAACTCCGAGGACGAGCGCCCCTGGGGCGCGGTGATGTTTCTCGGGCTGCGCGCGCCCATCTCGCTCTACCCGTTCAAACAGGAGTACCCGACCCCGGTCCAGACCTGGCGGGAAGCGCGAAAGCAAGGCGCATTCATCGACCTGGAAAAGCTCATCTGGTGGGCCGCCCCAGTGATGGCGGCCCTCGAGCCGCCCGACACATTTGGCGTGGCTGTCAATCACTTTCGAGAAGACTCCGTGATGGAAAACGAAGCCTGGGGGAGGCCCCGCGACAAGACCACGTATCCCGGCGCCGAGGGGTTTGCCCGTTACATCTTCTATCTCTACGGCCTCTTCCAGAACTGCGGCATGCGCGTGGCTGCCTCGGCCGGCTCGGCGAATGGCGTGCTGCAAAACCCCGTCGGCTACAACCGGTCGTATGTGTACCTGGGCAAATCGTTCTCTCCGGCAGCCTGGCTCGACGGCCAGAAAGCCGGGCGCAATTTCGTCACTAACGGGCCAATGTTGTTTCTGACCATCGACGATGCGATGCCTGGCCAGGTGCTGCCGGAGAAGAAGGCGGATTACCTGGTTCGGGTGGAGGCGCTCACCGCGGGGACGATCGAGAAGGTTGAGATTGTGGTGGACGGCGCGCCGGTCAATACGTTCGTAACCATGGCGTCGGGGGAGCGGAGCCGAATGGTGAAATCCGCCCTGGTCCCCGTGAAACCGGGCGGGTGGATCGCGGCGCGGTGTCTCGACCGCGCGGAGGGCAATGCGCGGTTCGCGCACTCGAGCCCTGTGTACGTGGGCGCTCAACCGAAGCGGTCGCCCGCCGCGCTGGCCCTGATGCGCGATTGGATCGACGAATACATCGCGCGAGTGGACGCGCTACCGGAAGCGACGTTGTCGAACGAGCAGAAGGCGGAATGGCTGGAACTCTGCCGCAAGGCGCGGGAGTGGTATCAGTAACGAAGCCGCACCCACCAAAGAGACCGGAAGGGAGCGGACACTTAGACTAAGCCGTGAGGCTGCCTCGGCGGTTTCTCGACAGTGTCACCATCCGCCCAATCCAATTCCTTCGATCGCCTCGCTGATGGCGGACCGAGCGGCCTCCATCTCCGTGGAGTCCTTGTAGGGAAACCGCGGCCAGAAGAATCCTCTCAACCCGTCTTTCCTCCGCCGCGGAACGATGTGGATGTGCAGGTGAGGCACGCTCTGGCTAACCCGGTTGTTCATCGCGACAAAGGTCCCTTCCGCCTGCATTCCGCGTTCGACCGCGAGGGCGAGTCGCTGAGCCGCCGCGAACAATGGCGAGAGCAGCGGCGTGGGCAGGTCCGCCAGCGTACCGTGATGTTCGTTCGGAATCAGCAGCACGTGCCCGGCAAACAAGGGGCGGGCGTCCAGGAACGCGGTGACGAGATCATCGCGGTAGACCAAGGCCGCCGGTTCGAGGCCGGCGGCGATCCGGCAGAAAGCGCAGCCCGTCATGTTCAACTCCACGTCATCGTGCCGAAGCGTCGCAGCCTGCCCGCTGTGGCTGCGGCCGCGGGACCTGCAAGAAAAGATCGCCGTTGCATGTGGAGACGGATTTTAGCGCACACACGAGGCAGGCGGTGGCGCATGCTTTAGCGTGGAAAGGGACTTTGGTCCCCTCTTCTGAGGCCAGGTTGTCCTCGACCTTCGGGTCGAGGGGCCGGACTGAAGTCCCCGGCATGGTAGCGGCGCGGAGGAGGAGGAACGAGGCGTACCGAGTCGCGACTGGGGTATGATCGCAAGTCTCCTGTTCTTTGTGATTCTTGGTTGAGTCGATGACGCGCATTCCCTTCCATTCGGCGCCGCGCTGGCTCTGGTACACACTCCTGACCGTGGTCTTGTGGGGCGTGTGGGGCTTTGAGTCCAAACTCCTGGTGGATCGCACGTCGCCTTACACCGGGCAGATCCTGTTCACGATCGGACTGGCGGCGCCCGCTGCGTTCGTGCTGTTCTCGCCCAAACGATTCTCCGGCAAGGCCCCGAGGCCGGGCGTGTTCTTCGCCGTGCTGACAGGACTGCTCGGCGGCGCCGGCAACGTGGGTTTCTATATGGCCCTGTCGAGCGGGTCGGCCTCTACGGTGGTGCCGTTGACTTCGCTCTCCCCGCTCGTGACCGTCCTGGTCGGCGTCCTGCTGCTTAAGGAGCGCTTGAACGCATGGCAGGGCCTGGGCCTGGTGCTGGCGCTTGCGGCAATCTACCTGTTGAGTCTCTGAATGGCTTCCCACTGGCTCCTGCTATCGCTCTTCGCCCTGGTGTGCTGGGGGATTACCGGCAACACGCAGAAGCTCAGCACGAATTCCATCTCCACCCAGTTCTCGTTTCTGGCCTTTGCCGCGGCGTTCGTGCCCATCGCCATACTGGTAATGGCGTTCTTCCCGGTGGATCTCCGGGTCAGCACCGAGGTCCTGCTCCTTGGAATCCTGGGCGGCGCGTTGAATGGCCTCGGCGCGCTCACCAGTTTCGCCGCGTTTGAAGCGGGAGCGAAGTCCTCGGTGGCGGTACCGATCATGTACCTCTACCCGCTGATCACCGTGCTGCTGGCCCGCGTGTTCCTCGCCGAGCAGATCTCCGCGGCGCACTGGGCGGGTATCGTGCTGGCCCCCATCGCGGCGTGGTTGCTCACCAAAGAGTGATTGCGGCCGAAGAGCGCGGGGTCACCGGTCCGGGACCGAGACCGTAATGTTGCGGAACTTCAGACCGCCGGTGTGATCGCCCTGAATGTAAAACGGGCCAGGTTCGCCCTCATCGGCGTCCAGCGCACCGCCGGTGATCCCCTCAATTTCCTGCCGGTCGATCAAGGTCACGCCGTTGCGGACCACGGTCAGGGTGCGGCCCACCAGCGTGACGTCGAACGTCTCCCACTGGCCCGGTGTACGCGCCAGTTCCACCTTCGGCGCGATCCGTCCATAGATCGATCCGATGCGGCGCTCCACCGGATTGGCCCAAAGGGGTTCGTATTCGACCTGGACTTCATACCGGCCGCGCAGGAAAAACCCGCCGTTCCCGTGGTCGGGGCAGTTCACTTCCAAGTGCAGTTTGAAGTCGTTGAACCGTTTGGCCGTTCTCAGGTTCGTGCCTTTGGCTTCGTTCACCAGCAAACCGTCCTTGACGGTCCAATGACTGTCGGCCGGATTGCCGATCGGCTCCCATCCGTCCAGATTCC
>JBJXGR010000072.1:0-4735 GCA_046160045.1 Bryobacteraceae bacterium | reverse complement strand
GTAATGCGCCGGATTCAGGCACACTCCCGCTCGAACAGGCCCGTTATAGAGGTAGGCGCGAATCGCGAGGTACTCGGCCGGTTCCAGTTCGGTGGCGAAGAACCTTTGGGCCCAATTGACCCCACCCTTTGGGAAGTCACCCTGCCGGCGCCACCACTTTCGACCGTTGTGGTCATCGGTCCCCAAGGGAACAAAGAACTTCCAAGGCCGGTGCTTGTACTTGGCATTCATGTATTTGGAGGTCTGCGACTGCATGTCGCGCATGAGATTGGAGATGCCGTCGGGGGTGGTGGGTTGGAGCAACCAGTGGCCTTGGGTATGAGTGAGGCGGAAATCATGGACGATGACCTTGTAGCGGACGGCCTTACGGAACAGCAGGTTGACGCTGAACTGGAAGTGCTGATCGTCGAGCAGGACGAATTGGCCTTTATTGCCGAGTTGGACGACGTGGTAGAGGCTGGAGTAACGGAAGTGGCGGCGCGGTCGCGGCACGGAGTCTTTAGTGCACGCGACGGACCACTGGGAAGCGCGTTCCGTCCCGAAACGGCACAGCGGGTCCAAGGACGACGATCAGCAGGAAAAGGTTCTCAGGCCCCCCAGATGGGTTTGCCGGTCGTGCTCCGAAGAGGTGCCTGGCACCATCTGGCTGGAAGGACTTCGGAGAGTGGTGCCTGGCACTAAACTAAACCAGCTACCACCGGCCACCTCCCTCCCATTTGGAGAAGGACCCAGGCCTTCCAATTCCCCTCCGCCCCTTCGCCAACCTGGTGCCAGGCACTTCCCGGGAGTGCTTTCGGGCCTCCAAAAAGTGGTGCCTGGCACCAGGTTTGACTGTGACCAAGGACATACCCCTCCACCCATTTGGGGACCTAAGCGGAGACTTCTTTGTCTGGCGACCGCTCGCAATCCAAGTCGCCTCCTTGCAGAGCCGGTGCCAGGCACCTCTCGCGTGCCGGGCACTTCCTCGCGGGGGGCATTCGAGCCGGAGAATCGGCAAAACGAAGGACAGGAGTGCCTGTGCCAACGACGAGGGCAGCCTCAGTGGCTGGGGCGAGCCGAGGAGTGCAAGATCATCTTCTTGAAGTGGCAAATTCACTCGCAGAACCGGACAAGCACCGCGACCGAGCTCCTTCCAGTCCCTATCCCATCCTGACGGGGACCCCATTTCGGTCCGTTTCACGCCAAGGCGACATCCCGCCATAACAAAGCCATTCATCGAAAACCCAGCCGTTTGACAACCCGGCCTTTGACCGGCGTGTCGCGCGAATGCGACGCCCTTGCAGTTGGCACGAAAGGTCCCAACCCCAGGGGGCCGATCTCCGACCGGCCAAGGAACACGAATTGCCCTTCGCCATTGGACATCGCGACGCCGTCGGTGATAGAACTCAGATTTCAATGCGAACCGACATCACACGCAGAGACACGTTCCGCACGATGGGAGGTGTTGCCGCCAGCGCCCTCTATGCGCAGGCAACTCGCGGAATGCCTCCGCTGAAGATTACCAACGTCAAAGTGATCGCCACCTGCCCGCCGTTTCCCGGCTTCCAGCTGAAGGCCTACACGCGGCTGGTGGTGACCAAGGTGGAAACGTCCGAGCCCGGTCTTTACGGCGTCGGCTGCGCGACGTTTACCTTCCGGCCGGAAGCGGTCGCCGCCGCCATCGAACAATCCATCAAGCCCTTTGTCATCGGCAAGGACCCGGCCATGATCGAGGACCTGTGGTATGCCATGAACGCAAGCTCGCTGTGGCGGAGCGGTCCGGTGCTCCACAACGCGATCAGCGGGATCGACATGGCGTTGTGGGACCTTCTCGGCAAGCGCGCCGGGATGCCGGTGTACCAGCTGATCGGGGGCCGCATGCGGGCGGCAGCACAATGCTACGCGCACGCGGCCGGCCGCGACGCCGCCGAATGCACCGCCAGCGTTCAGCGGCTGATGGCGGAAGGCTACAAACACATTCGCATTGAACTTTCGAACACCACCGTTCCGGCCACGGCGGCGAACCTGACTGACGCCGTTCGCGGTTTGCCGACGGAGACGCTGCAGGATGGTTCGCGTTACATTCGCGAAACGCCCAAATTGTTTGCCCACGTGCGCAAGACCTGCGGCGACGAGGTGGAACTGCTGCACGACATTCACGGCGAACTGCATCCGGCGGAATCGATCGACATGATCCGGCGCATCGAGCCTTATCGGCCGTACTTCATCGAAGATCCGTTCTACCCGGAAGAGATCGGCTTTATGCCGCGCCTGCGGCAGGCGACCACGGTCCCCATCGCCATCGGCGAGAAGTTCGTCAACAACCACGAGTATGTCGGGCTGATCAAGGACCGCCTGATCGACTTCATCCGCGTCCACCAGTCGTACATCGGCGGCATCACGCGCGCCAGGCGCCTGGCGGTGTTGTGCGAATGGCACGGGGTGCGGACGGCGTGGCACGCGCCGCGCGACACGTCGCCCATCGGCCATGCGGCCAACGCCCATCTCGATCTCGCCATCCCCAATTTCGGCATCCAGGAGCGGATCGTCTTCGGCGACGTTGTCGAGGAAGTCTTTCCGGGCTGCCCGAAGATCCGCAACGGCATGATGTACGTGAACGAAGCGCCCGGCCTGGGGATCGATATCAACGAGAAACTGGCGGCGAAGTATCCGCTGCCGAGCGATCCGGGCAACTTCGGTCCCAAGCGCCGCCGTGAGGGCGGCATCGTGGAGAATTAGACACCATGCGACGGCGCGACCTTTTTCAGACGCAAGCTTATGCCCGTGCAACCCGCGGCCTGCCGCCCCTCAAGATCACCAACGTCAAGGTGATCCTGACCAATCCGCCGTATGCGGATGGCACCATCTCCACCATGCAGCGGCTGGTAATCGCGAAGGTGGAGACGAGCGAACCGGGTCTTTACGGACTCGGCTGCGCGTCGTTTGTGTTTCGCCCTGGGGCGATCACGACCTTCATCGAGAAGTACCTCGAGCCGTTCGTGGTGGGCAAGGACCCCGACATGGTCGAGGACCTCTATCACTCGATGAATGCCAGTGGATTGTGGCGCGGAGGCCCGGTAGAGAATTACGCCGTCAGCGGCATCGATATGGCGTTGTGGGACATCAAGGCCAAGCGCGCCGGCATGCCTCTCTACCAGTTGCTCGGCGGAAGAACGCGGGGCGCCGTTCAGTGCTACGGGGACGCGGCGGGAAACACCGGCGAAGAGATGGCCGAGAGCGTGCAAAAAGCGCTGGCCCGCGGCTACCAGCACATCCGCATGAACTACCGCGGCAGCCGCGTCGCGCCGTCGCCGGGAACCGAGGGCATGCCGGTCGGCCACGCGATTGGGACGGGAGACGTGATCGACCCCGACGAGTGGGGCCGCGAGATTCCCCGGATTTTCGAGCACGTTCGCAAAACCGTGGGCGACAGGGTGGAACTGATGCAGCACCTGCATGGGCAGCTTCCCCCGATCACGACTATTCAGATGATCAAGCGCCTGGAGCCGTTGCGGCCATACTTCTTCGAAGACCCGTTCTACCCCGAGGACATCGGCTATTTGAAAGTGCTGCGTCCGCAGACCAGCGTCCCAATCGCCATCGGCGAGAAGTTCGTGAACCGCCACGACTACGCCGGACTGATCACGGAACGGCTGATGGACTTCATTCGGGTGCACATCACGGCGATCGGCGGAATCACGATGGCGTGGAAACTGGCGACGCTGGGCGAGTGGTTCAACGTGCGGACGGCGTGGCACGCCCCGGGCGACCTCTCGCCTGTCGGTCATGCGGCCAACGCGCACCTGGATCTGGCTTCGCCTAACTTCGGTATTCAGGAAGGTTCGTTCCAGGCGAGCGACGCGCTCCGCGAGATCTTCCCGGGTACGCCGGTGATCCGCAACGGGTACCTCTATGTTCACGAAGGACCAGGGCTGGGGATCGATCTGAACGAAAAGCTCGCGGCGAAGTATCCGGTCACGCGGGAAGGCGGCAATTTCGGACCGAAGCGGTTCCCGAACGGATCGATCGTGAGCAACTAAGGGAACGCTCCAGAGCATTCAGCTTGCGACTCGCTGAGCTACGCTGTAGGGGGAGGCCTGATATGGCAAGTTTGGACTGGTCGCAATGCCCCGCCGTGGAGAGCGTCCCCGGTAAGGTCGGTGGTGCATGGGTGTTCAAGGACACGCGACTGCCGGTTTCCATCGTGTTTGAAAACCTGGAGGCCGGCGCCACGATCGAGGAAATCATGGTGTGGTTTCATATTCCGCGGGAACCGATTGCCACCGTCCTTGAATTTGCAGCGCGAAGCCTGGACCCACTCCCAGGGCCGCAGCACGGTGAGACATCAACCGCAAATGCTCATCCTGTTTGACCACAGCACACCAGCTCCGCTGCGACACGCTATGGAAGGCCATGTGGTCGTCGAAGCGGTTGAACGGGGATGGGACAGGCTTCTTAACGGCGATCTGCTCGATGCCGCCGAGAAGGGGGGCTTCGACGTGCTGGTGACTGCAGACAAAAACATCCGGCATCAGCAGAACTTGACGAGCCGGAGAATCGCCCTGGTCGTTTTGGGCAACGCCCAATGGCCGGTCTTGCGCCGCCACGTTGACAGAGTGTGTGTCGCCGTCGGTTCTTCGACGCCTGGCAGCTACGTCGAAGTGGACATACCGTTCGAGTAGACTCGTTCGGAGTTCTCCTGACGCAACGAAAGCCGGCCGGGGGGCCGGCCGCGGGCCCGGGGGCCCGCCCCACT
>JBJXGR010000071.1:0-28397 GCA_046160045.1 Bryobacteraceae bacterium | reverse complement strand
CTACGGGTTCTTCTCGGCAAAACAAAACAAACCCGATCGGGTGCGGAGGAAAAGCCGGTTGTCCACAATGGCCGGCGTGGCGTAGATTTCTTCTTCAAAATCGGTCACGTGCACAACTTCCCAGTCGGCCCCGGCCTTGATCACTACCCCTTTGCCCTTCTGGCTGAGCAAATAAATCCTGCCCGCCGCGGCCACCGGCGAAGCGTAATAGGTATCGATCGCGCCGGTCAGACGGCCCTGCTTGAGGATCTCGCCCGTTTTTGGATTCACCGCGGTGAAGATCCCACCGTCTTTCACCAGGTAAAGCACGCCCTGGTAGATCACCGGCGTCGGGCAGTTGGGGAGAAACTTCTGCATGCTCCACACGACGTTTGAGTTCGTCAGGTCGCCCCGGCCGCCGTGCCGGACAGCGATCAGGCGATTTCGTGAGGCCCGCCGGGCGCGATAGTTATTCCACTCGTGCTCGTCGAGGAATGTGTCGGAATTCAAATCCGAATTGGTGACGGCCCCCCGGTTGGGCATGAGCGGCGCGAGTTCCTCGGCGGTCAGCAGGCGATCCGCATTCTTGTCGTATTTCGCCAGCACTTCCTCAAACGTCGGGGTCTCGGTCGGAGTCTCCGCTTCGCCGCCACCCTCCCACCAGTGGGCGAAGATCATGTCGCCGAGGACGATGGGAGCGGATTTCGGCTGCCACGAGAGTCCGCGTACCCACCACAACTTCTCCCCGGTTTCGGCATGGTAGGACGTGAGCTGATAGGAACCCGAAACCAGCAACTCGGCGGGCCCCTTAGCTGGCGTGAAGTACGTCGGCGTCGTGTAGGAACGGGTGAATTCAGGACGGTTGACTTTCCAGGCGACTTTTCCCGTTTTCTTATTTACGGCGATCAGGAACGAGCCGGTGTCCGGGTCGCACAGCAGTACCACGTTCTCTCCCGCAAGGACCGGCGATGATCCGTGGCCGTTCACGTTATTGAAAGGCCCGAGAGGCACCCGCCATCGTTCACCGCCATCCAGGTCATAAGCGACCATGCCAAAGTCGCCGAAAAAGACATAGACATTCCTGCCATCGGTGAGCGGCGTCGGGGAGGCCGGCGAATTGGTGGGCTGATACCGCTCAATCCTCGGCCGTGGGGCTTCACGCCGCCACAGGATTCTCCCGGTCGCGCGATCCAGGGCGAAGGTGAACAGTCTGCCGCCGTCGTCGACGACTTTGTCTCGTCCCGCGTCCTTGCGTTGTCCTCCCTCGCCCGCGGTCAGAAAGATGATGTTCCCAGTGACGATCGGCGACGAGTGTCCGGCGGGAAGCGGTGTCTTCCAGACGACATTCTGGTTCGGGCCGATTTCCGAGGGTAATCGTGTCGACTCCGAGATTCCGCTGGCGCCCTGGCCGCGGAATTGAGGCCAGTCGGCGGCAAGCAGAGGCAGAACCGCAAGCAGGAGAACGGCGAGCATAAGGTAGAGCTTATCGTAGTTAGGTCCGAGCCTCGGGCGCGTTCACCTTCGGCAGCCACGTCTTGTGCTCGTCGATCACCCTGCGGAACTCGGCTCGTGCAGCCAGGTTGGTCCACTCGAGCGGGTCGGCCTGGCGGTCGTAGAGTTCTTCGGTCCCGTCGCTGTAGCGGATATAGCGCCATCGCTCCGTGCGGACAGAGTGGTTCCCCCGCCCGTAGGTGGTGACGGCGGCGCGGTTCCATGCGGCTGCCGGCTTCCGCAGCAGGGGGAATAGGCTGGTTCCCTCCAGGTCGGGACGCTTGGGCAGGCCGCACAGATCGATCAACGTGGGATAAATGTCCATCAGGCTGACCGTGCGGTCGCAGCGCTGGCCCCCTTTGGTCACGCCCGGGGCCGACACCATCAGAACATTATGAGTCGCTTCCTCCCACAGCGCGAACTTGCGCCAGTGGAGTTTTTCGCCGAGATGCCAGCCGTGGTCGCTCCACAAAACAATGGTCGTATTCTGAGCGTGAGGGCACTTCTCAAACGCATCCAGCATTCGTCCCAAGGTCGCGTCGGCGAAGGCGATCGACGCCAGATAGCCCTGAACGGCGTTCCGCCATTGATTGTGCTCGATCACCCTGCGGTGATCGCCATCGGCTTTGGCAAACTTGCGCCCAACGGGTGGCACATCGTCGAGGTCGCTCTCGTTGATGGTCGGCAGAGTGATCGACTTCAGCGGGAACAGGTCGAAGTATTTCGGCGGAACGTACCACGGCAGATGGGGCCGGTAGAGCCCGACGGCCAGAAAAAACGGGTCGGCCTGCTTCCGGTTGAGTTGCTCGATCGCCCAGTCGGCAACCTTCGTGTCGCCCATCTCGGAATCCGGCACACGGACGGGCCCCCAATCAAAGTGAGCTGTATCGGGTATGCCATTGAGCGGACGGCCCTCCGGCAGAGGGTCCCGCGGCCGCTGCTGCTTCTGGGAAGGGAAATACTCCTGCCAGCTTTGCGGGTCGGGGAATGCGTCGTGATAGATCTTGCCGGCCCCGGTCACCCGGTAACCCGCGGCCATGAAATGCTGGGACAGGGTGACCGCGTTGCCGAGAGCCTCTGTCCGCCGCATGGGCTGGTTGTTCTGATAAACGCCAGACGTCGAAGGACGGACACCCGTCATCAGGGCGGCGCGCGACGGATTGCACAGCGGCGCGGCACAATGGGCGTTGGTGAACAGGACACCCTTGCGGGCTAGCCGGTCGAAGTTCGGCGTTCGGGTGTCGGGATGGCCGCCCAGGCAACCGATCCAGTCATTCAGGTCGTCCACAGCGATGAACAGGACATTCGGTGGGCGCTTTTTGCCGAACAACGGAGCGGCCGTTGCAGCGGCCAGAAACTCGCGGCGGGACAGCATGGCACCATTGTCTCGCAGGGCGGATGCTATCATGAGCCCAGGCTGGCTCCCCGGGATACCTGTTCTTTTCACTTGCGATGGCCACAGTGACTCATACGCCGGAAGCGGCACAAAAAAGCCTGACACGCGATGTTCAAGAGACGCTGCTCGGATGGATCCGGGAAGGACGCTATCCACCCGGCAGCCAGTTGCCGTCGGTTCCCGAACTGGTCCGGCGGCTCGAAGTGAGCCGCACGGTGGTGCGGGAAGCGCTTCAGTCGGTAGTGGGGATGAACCTGGTGGAGCTTCGTGCCGGCCTCGGCTGTTTCGTTCGCAACGTCCGGCCGGAACTCGTGGTCAACGCGGACATTATCGGCTCGCTCCTCGACATTGATGGGCTGATCGAAGTGGCTATTGCCAGGCGGGTGATTGAAGGCGGTGTGGCGAGGCTCGCCGCCGTGACCGCGACCGACGAGGACTTCGAGACGTTGGAAGACGTTCTGATCCGCATCCAGCGGCAGGAACGAAAAGACCAGGCCACCTTCAGCGTGACTCCGGGTTTTCACATCGCAGTGGCCGAGGCCGCACATAATCCTGTGCTGTGCAAGATCGTCGCGTCGTTCAATTCGCTGATGGCGCAGGCGGGTCTGTTGATTGAAGGTGGAGAGTACGCGCACGTCTTTCGGGGTTCGGAATACGCGTCTCATCTGCGTCTCTATGACGTCCTGAGGACGCGGGATCCGGACTCTGCGCAGCGCGAAATGGAAGACCACATCACGCGGACGATTCGCACCCTGGAGCAAATCCGGGACAGCGGCGGCGCGTAGACCAACAAAGGGTCTCGTCCGATGTCAGGACTCGCGGCAGCGCTGATCATCTTTTGTCTGGGCGCCGTCTCTGTCGGGGCCCAGGATTCCTCGACGCTCGCCGCGGAGTGTGAACGTCTGGCGGCTGCCGGCAACATAGCCGCAGCGCGCGAGACGGTCGAGCGGTTGCTCGCCAGCCGGCCGGCGCCCGCGGAGGCTCTTCTGCGGGCGGGTCAGGCGCTGGGCGGCGTTCGCCAGTACGACCTGGCCGAGCGGGCCTTCCGGGCAGTTCTCGATGCCGACCCACAGTCGAAAGAAGGCTCGTATAATCTCGGACTGACGCTCTACCGCGCGGGCCGGCCGAACGAAGCGGCCCCCTACCTGGAGCGGATCACCAAAGCGGTTCCGCGTTTCTTTGACGCCCACTTTGTGCTCGGAGCCTCGCTGCAGGCCGCCGGCCGGCGGGAAGCGGCAGTACGTGCCCTGCGAGGCGCTTTACAGTTGAAGCCGGACCACGTCGGTGTGCTGAGCCTGCTCGGCGCCTTGTATTCCGAACTCGGATTTCCTCTCGACGCCGTGGACTCTCTCAAGATGGCCGTCGCGCAGCAGCCGAAGAATGTGAAGGCCGGTCTCCTGCTGGTGGCGGCGTATCACGACAGCTTTGAGTTCGCCCAGGCGGCCGCTCTGGCGGAGCGCCTGGTGGCCGCGGCGCCGGAGTCGGCGGAACTGCATGCGAGGCTGGGCTACGAACTGCAAACGGCCGGCAATCTCGACCGCGCGCGGGAGGAACTTGAAACCGCCTTCCGGCTGGACCCCCAATCGCTCGAGACGCGCCGGATGCTGGGACAGGTGCTGCTGAAAAGCGGCGACGCCGGGCAGGCATTGCCCCTGCTGGAGGCCGCGGCCTCCGCCGGTGACGCCCCAGCGCGGTTGGACGTGGCGAAAGCCCTGGTCGCCCTGAAGCGATGGGAGGCGGCCGATCAGACCTTGGCGCCGTTGACCGCGGTGGAAGCAGCGGCGCCCGCGGCGCTCCTGTTGCATGCGCAAGTCCTGTTCCGGCTGGGCAAGCCAAGTGAGAGCGCCCGTCTGCGCGAACGATATCTGAAGGCCAGCGAATCCACTCGGAGCCTTGCGGGCGGCATGGGCCGGAAGCCCGCGCTGCGCCGGTTCCCCGATTAGGAGCGCCGCTTCTTAGTCTTCTCCCGCCTCCGGACCTCCGGCTCCATCAGCGAGAACTGCAGCTTGCGGTCAATCGGATCCACTCGGTCCAGGCACACGTTGACCCGTATGCCAATCGCGAATTCGCGCCTCGTGCGCGCGCCGATCAGCTTTCGCACATTCTCGTTGTAGTAGTATTGATCGCCCGGCAGGAGGTCGACCGGCACCAGCCCCTCCACAAACAAGTCGTCAAGTTCGACGAACAGGCCGTACTTCGAGGTGCTGATCACCATCGCGGAGAATTCGTCGCCGACGCGCCCTTCCATGAACTTGGCTTTCTTCCAATCGACCAGCTCCCGTTCGGCATCGGCGGCCCGGCGCTCGGAGTGGGAACAATCTTCGCAGATGCTTTGCAACTCCGCTTCCCCCGCGGTGGTCCGGCCGTCCATCACCGCTTTCAGCTGGCGGTGGACTACCAGGTCGGGATACCGGCGAATGGGCGAAGTGAAGTGCGTATAGGTCGACGCGGCGAGCGCGAAGTGCCCCTGGTTGTCCGTGCTGTACCGCGCTTGCTTCAGCGACCGCAGCATCAGGTAGCTGAGGATGCGCTCCTCCGGCTTGCCCTCGAGTTTGGCCACCAGGCGCTGGTAGTGCCGTGACGAGATGTGGATCGAGGCGTCCGGCAGGGTCACCTGCTTGCGGACGGGCCGGCCGTCGCCGCGCTTCTGCGAATAACTGACCCGGCGCACCGGGATGGGACCGACGCCGAGGGTGTAGGCGAATTGCGCGGCGACCTCTTCGAACTCCATCACCCGCTTGGGATCGGGAACCTCATGGATGCGGAACACCGAGGGGATCTCGCGGGATTCCAGGTATCCGGCCACCGCCTCATTGGCGGTCAGCATGAACTCCTCGATCAGGCGATGCGCGATGTTGCGCGGCGACCGCGAGACTCCGGTCATCCGGCCCCACTCGTCGAATTCGATCAACGGTTCCGGCAGGTCGAAATCAATGGAGCCCCGTTTCACGCGTTTGCGATTTAGTATCAGGGCCAGCTCGCGCATCAACTCGAAGGAGCCCGACAGATACTGGTAGCGCTGGCGCAGCGCCTCATCTCCTTCGAGCAGCGCATGCACGTCCGTGTACGTCATTCGCTCGACGCTGCGGATCACCCCGCGGACGAACTCGGTGGCGACGACGTCGCCCTGATGGTCGATCTCCATCAGGGCGGAAAGCACCAATCGGTCTTCCTTCGGACGTAGGGAGCAGATGTTGGTCGACAATTCGTACGGAAGCATCGGTACGGCGCGGTCGGGAAAGTAGACGCTGGTGCCGCGCAGGCGTGCCTCTTCATCGATCGGGCTTCCCGGCCGGACGTAGTGGCTGACGTCCGCGATGTGCACGTGTAACGCGAAGTGTCCGTTGGGAAGGCGGTCCACCCAAACCGCGTCGTCAAAGTCGCGCGCGGTTTCGCCGTCGATCGTGACGATCGGCATGTCCCGGAAGTCCCGCCGGCCTGCCAACTCCGCCGCTTCAATGGCGACGGGCACGGCCGCGGCCTCCTCCAGCGCCTCCGGCGGAAATTCGTGCGGCAGGTGGTGCTTGCGGATGATGATCTCGACGTCGATGCCGAAATCGTCCGGATCGCCCAGAATCTCGATGACGCACCCGACAGCGCCTTCCTCGGAATCGGGGAACGCCAGCAGTTCCGCGTTGACGATCAGTCCGTTTAACTCGCGAACGCTCGACACTTCGACGGGCTTGACGCCGATGCGATCCGGCGAGGCCGGCCGCGGGGGAGGAATCTCCAGGCCCTCGGGAATCTCGATCCACTGCCGGATGCGGTCGTCTTCCGGAACGACGAAGCAGCCGTGCCGCGCGATGCGGAACTGGCCGACCACGGTCACGTGCGCCCGTTTGAGAACCCGCACAATCTCGCCATCCGCCTTGCCGTCGGGCGCCACTCGGGAGATGCGGGCGACGATGCGGTCGCCATGCATGGCCCGCTCTACCGACGACGGAGGGATAAAGATGTCGCCGGCGACTCCTTCGATCGGGCGGTCCGCCACCAGGAACCCATAGCCATCCCGATGGACGCTCAGCCGGCCGACGGCGTACTCGCGGCTGAGCGAACTGACAGCATAGTGCCCTGTCCGTACCTCGACAATCCTGCCATCGCCCTCCAGACGGTCCAGGACGCTTTCGAGTTCGACGCGGGAAACGCCTTTTGCGCCCAGTTCTTTTACGAGTTGCTTGAAGCTGGCGCGAGCATGGGGCAGGCGGGACATGTGGGCCAGCAAGGCCGCGTCGGTCATCTCCCAATCGTAGCGGACCAACGCGACATGAGCGTCAGTGTGAAGGCAACGCCGCGCATCACGGCATGGAGAGGACGCCAGTGACGGTGCAGTATGCTGAAAGTCGAGCTATGGAACTCAAATCGGTTCGCCTGGAAATCCCGGAAGGCGCCAATATCATCGTCGGCCAGTCCCACTTCATCAAGACCGTGGAGGATGTGTACGAGGCGATCGTGAACACGAATCCCAACATCAAGTTCGGCATCGCGTTCAACGAGGCGTCCGGTCCCTGCCTGACGCGCGTCGACGGCAATGACGACCCACTGAAAGCCTGCGCCACGCGCAACGCCACCGCTCTGGGCGCCGGCCACACGTTCGTCGTCGTGATGCTGAACGGGTTTCCGATCAATGTTCTCGGGCGAATCAAAGAGGTGCCGGAAGTGGTGACGCTGTTTTGCGCGACCGCGAATGCGGCCGAGGTGATCGTGGCCGAGACCGAACAGGGACGCGGCATCCTCGGCGTGATCGACGGCTTTCCGCCGAAAGGCGTCGAAACCGAGGCCGACGCCGAGACGCGGCGGGGATTTCTGCGCATGATCGGGTACAAACGATGATCGTTTCGACGGAAGAGCAACTGGAGGAAGTCCTCTCCGTCCCGAACGAGCATGACGCGGAAGCGATCCGGAAGTTGGATGGCGACCTGATCCTGCTCGGCGTGGCCGGGAAGATGGGGCCAAGCCTTGCCCGGCGCGCCGCCCGGGCGCGCGAGTTGGCGGGTGTCCGAAAGCGCATTCTCGGCGTCTCGCGCTTCTCCGATCCCGCCGCGCGCGACCTGATCGAGGCGAGCGGCGTCGAGACGATCAGCGGCGACCTGACCGATTCGGACTTTCTCGCCTCGCTGCCTTCGGCGGAGAATGTCATCTTTATGGCGGGCCGGAAATTCGGATCGACCGGGAACCCGTCGCTCACCTGGGCCATGAATGTCCTGGTGCCGGGGAAAGTGGCGGAACGGTTCCGAGCGTCGCGGATCGTGGCCTTTTCATCCGGCAATGTGTATCCGCTGATGCCGCTCGCCCTAGGCGGCGCGACGGAGTCGACGCCAGTCGCTCCAGTGGGAGAATATGCCCAAAGCGCCTTCGGCCGCGAGCGCATGTTCGAGTACGGCTCGCAGCAGTGGGGCACTCCGGTGACGATCCTGCGCCTCAACTACGCGATCGACCTGCGCTACGGCGTGCTGCTCGACATCGGCCGGAAGGTCTTCGACCGGCAACCGGTGGACCTCGCGATGGGCCACGTCAACGTGATCTGGCAGGGCGACGCAAATTCCATCTGCCTGCGATCGTTCGCCCTGGCGAGCACGCCGCCCACGATCCTCAACCTCACCGGACCGGAGACCGCTTCCGTACGCTGGATCGCGCGCCGGTTCGGCGAAATGTTCGGCGTCGATCCGGTCTTCGACGGCGCGGAAGGTCCCGCCGCGCTGTTGAACAACGCCTCGAAGTGCCACGGGATCTTCGGCTACCCCACAGTCACCCTGGAACAGATGATCGTCTGGGTAGCCGCGTGGATTGGGTTGAACGGCCGCGTCCTGAACAAGCCGACCCACTTTGAAGTGCGAGATGGAAAGTTCTGATGGCCTGGCGGGATCAACTGCGAACGGGAGTCGTCATTCCCGCGCATCCCCTGGCGCTGACCCCGGAGCGCAAACTGGATGAGCGCAGGCAGCGTGCTCTGACCCGGTATTATCTGGCCGCCGGCGCGGGAGGCGTGGCGGTGGGAGTGCACACGACGCAGTTCGAGATCCGGGATCCGAAACACGGATTGTTCCGGCCGGTGCTGGAACTCGCGATGGAGGAGCTTAAGGGCACGGAGGCGATCCGTGTCGCCGGGATCGTCGGCGGGACCGCCCAGGCCGTGAAGGAGGCCGAGTTCGCCGCCGGCGCCGGCTATCACATGGGATTGCTCAGCCTGGCCGCGATGCGCGACTCCGGCGTGGACGAGTTGCTCGACCATTGCCGGGCCGTCGCGTCGATCATTCCGTTATTCGGCTTTTACCTGCAACCGGCCGTGGGCGGCCGCGTCCTCCCCTACGAGTTCTGGAGGCGTTTCGCGGAGATCGGCAACGTCGCCGCGATCAAGATCGCTCCCTTCAACCGCTACCAGACGCTCGACGTGATTCGCGGCGTGGTGGAAGCGGGGCGCGCCGGCGACATCGCTCTCTACACCGGCAACGACGACACCATCGTGGCCGACCTGCTGACGCCCTTTCGTATCGCGGGCGTCGCCGTGCGCATTGCCGGCGGTCTGCTCGGCCATTGGGCCGTCTGGACGCGACGAGCGGTGGAATTGCTGGAGCGCGCCCATGCGGAGAGCGCCACTCCCGAGTGGTTGACCCTCGCTGCCGAGGTGACCGACGCGAACGCCGCGTTCTTCGATACGGCGAATCACTTCCACGGATGCATCGCTGGGATCCACGAGATCCTGCGCCGGCAGGGCCTTCTGGCCGGAAGATGGTGCCTGAACCCCGCCGAGGATGTGTCGCCGGGACAGATCGCGGAAATCGACCGCGTCTATCGGGACTACCCTCATCTGAATGACGACGCGTTTGTGCGCGAGCGTCTCGATTCCTGGCTCAAGTAACCTTTCTCCCGGACCACCGTATTTTCGGGGATCTGCTGGCCGCCCGGCAAGCGGACTCCGGGAAGCGCATCGCCTGTTGCGCCGGGCGGCCGCCATCGAGGGCCGCTCCGCCACTCAACAGGCGGCTGGCGCTACCGGGCCCGTCATCGGGTTCGGACTGAAACGAGATCCGGCCGCGGGCCGGCATTGGAACCACGGTCTTTGACCCCAGTGCCCCAGCTACGTGTTCCATTTCACAACTCCGCTCACGTATTGACGGTGGGGCGAGCCCCATGGGCGGGCCCCCCTGGCCGGCTTCCCTCTTGGGACCGCCGGCCCTCACGAGTTCGTCCGCAACCGGAAGTCGAACCTGCCGCTCCGCGAGCCGTTCGAGCCTTCCCGCAACGGCATCACCAGCGACGGCTTCCACAGCCGGTCGGTCTTTGCGTAGGGATCGTTCTCGAAATAGATCTCGGTCGTGAGAACCGGCGTCCCCGCTCCGCTCACCTTCAAGTGGATGTGAGCCGCCCGCACCGACCGCCCGGCCTGGTAGGGCACAGGCACAATCGTCGCGAACTCATAGCGCCCTTTCGCGTCAGTATGGATCTTGCCGCGCAGCGTGAAACCCTGGTTGTCGTACGCCCCGTCCGCGTTGGCGTGCCATACGTCGAGGACCGCGTCGCGTAGCGGTTCGCAGCGGTCGTTGCTCACCGTTCCGGAGACCACCAGCGGCGTGCCCTTCATGCCTCGTTCCGCCAGCGCCGTCCGGTCCGGGGCACCTGCTCTGTAAAAGGGTCCTTCCTGGCTGGGGTCGGTCGAATGCCCGCTCTCACAGGCCGCCCAACCCGTCTCGGTCAGAACCCAGGCGGATACAACCTGTAAACCGTGCTGCAGCAGTTCTCGTCGTTGCATCGGAATCGCCTCCTCACTCGATCGGATGCAGAATAGGGTAGCGCCATTCGTGAAAGGTTTGGCGGCGTGGCGCGATACAATACGTGGATTCCATGAAACAGCACTTCCGGATTGCGTCCATCACGGACGAGTTCTCCCCCGAAATTGAAGTGGCCACACAATCGATGGCCTCCATCGGCATGACCGGCGCCGAGATTCGCATGGTGTTCGGCAAGAACGTCATCGACCTGACCGACGAGGAACTGGACAGGGTCAAGGCCATTTGTTCAGCCAAGGGGCTGGAGATCATCTCCATCGCCTCGCCGCTTCTGAAATGCGTACTGCCCGGCGCTCCCGAAGTGGACGCGCGGTTCCAGCAGGATATGTTCGCCGCAAAGTACGGTTTCGACGATCAGCCCCGTCTCACGGAGCGCGCCTTTGAGATCGCCACGCGCCTGGGCGCCCGATTCATTCGCGTCTTTTCCTATTGGCGGTCGGTGGAGCCGGAGAAGTGTTTCGACGCGATCGTCACCACCCTACGCGATATGGCCGCGAAAGCGGAGTGTCATAACCTGATCATCGGCCTGGAGAACGAGCACGCCTGCAACATCGCCACGGCCGGCGAGACCGCGCCGGTCCTGGAAGCGGTTGATCACCCCAACCTTCAGGTGGTGTGGGATCCGGCGAACGGTTACATTTCCGGTGAAGTGCCCTATCCCGACGGCTACCGGAAGATGGCATCGAATCGCATCGGCCACCTGCACATCAAGGACTGCCACGTGGAGGGCCACAAGCCGGTGTGGGGCCCGGTGGGAACGGTCGGCATCGATTGGAGGGGGCAGATCCAGGCGCTGATCGAGGATGGCTACAAAGGCTGGATCAGCCTGGAAACCCACTGGCCCGGACCCAACGGAGACAAGCATTTGGGAAGCGTCATCTGCGGCTGGAACCTGCGGTCGCTGGTGACGTTCTAACGAAAGTAAAGGCGGGCGCTGCAACGCATTCGGTTCCGGCACGTCATGTTATTCTGAGATCGCACACGACGAGGCGGGTCCGCTCACGACGAGTGGGCTTACTTGCATTTCCACCGCATTGAAAGATTGATCAACACGGACTTCTTCAAATGAAACGCCCCCGCGTTTGGCTGACGGCGCTGATTCTGTTCGGGATCGTTGGCGCCATGTACGCCCAGCGGAGGTTCCGCTTCAGTGAAGACGAAGACGTGCCGGTGCCGGCGGACGCGGGCGAAAAAACCGAGTACGCGTTCGCCCGGCTCCGCTATCCCTCGGGACGCTTCTGGGGCAATTTCGGCTATTGGACCATCGACTACCCGAAAGCCGACCGCCAGTTTGTGCAGGGCGTCCGCCGCCTCACGCGGATTCATACCCGCTCCGTCGAAGAAGTGGTCTCGCTCGACGAGGACAAGATCTTCGACTTCCCGTGGATCTATGCCGTCGAAACCGGCCACTGGACCCTCAACGACACCCAGGCGAAGAAACTGCGCGAGTACCTGCTTCGCGGCGGTTTCCTCATGACCGACGACTTTCATGGCAGCGACGAGTGGGAAGTGTTCATGGCCAGCATGAGCCGGGTTTTCCCAGACCGTCCGGTGGTCGAGATCGAACGCAGTGATGCCATCTTCCATGTCCTTTACGATCTCGAACAGATGTTCCAGGTTCCCGGTATCGTCAACCGGCCCTATTTCAAGACCTACGAGAAAGATGGCGTGGATCCTCACTGGCGCGGCATCTATGACGACAAGGGCCGTGTGATGGTGGCGATCTGTTTCAATCAGGACAATGGAGACGCATGGGAATGGGCAGATGACCCGACGTACCCCGAAAAGTACGCCTCACAAGCCTACCGAACGGCGATCAACTACATTATTTATTCGATGACGCACTAGTTATTCGATGACGCACTAGCCCCGCCATCTGCGCCGGCGGCACGACTTCAGGACAGCCGATGTTCGAATTCCTCTTCAAATACCCGGCCGCGGTTTTCTCCAAAGGTGAGTTCGTGCTGATGGGCGGGTGGCCGGTGTGGGTGCTCGCGCTCCTGATCGTGCTGGCAGGCGGTCTGCTGGCGTGGCAGATGCGGCGTGACTCCGGGCGGCTGGCGGGGTTGCGGCCGGCGGCCATCTGGGGGCTGCAAACGCTCATGGCGGCCCTGATCCTGTTCCTGCTGTGGCATCCGGCGATCAGTGTGGCGACCCTGCGCCCGCAGCAGAACGTCGTGGCCGTGCTCATCGACGACTCGGGCAGCATGTCGACCAAAGAAGGACAGACCACCCGCCTCAGGCAGGCACTGGAAGGACTCAACGCCGGCGTCCTCGACGCGCTGAAAAAGCGATTCCTGGTGCGGCTCTACCGGTTCGGCGGCTCGGCCGAGCGGTTGGAGGACCTCCAGCGCGTGGCCGGGACCCAGCCTGCGACGCGTATCGGAGACGCGCTGGTGGAAGTCCTGGCGGACACCGCGACTCTTCCGCTCGGCGCCATGGTGGTGTTGACGGACGGCGCCGACAACTCGGGCGGCATCGACCGCGAGACCATCACCCAGATCCGCCAGCGGCGGATCCCCGTCCATGCCATTGGCGTGGGCCGTCTGGTGATCTCGCCGGACGTCGAACTGATCGACGCCATCGTGCCGGCCCGCACGCTGGCGGATTCCCGGGTGACCGCGCAAGTCACCTATCGGCAGAACGGGTATTCGGGCGGCAGAGCGAACCTGGTGGTCAAGGACGGCGCCCGCGTGTTGGCCTCCCAGCCGATTGTGTTCCGGCAGCAGGGAACGCCCGTGACTCAATCGGTGTCCTTCCAGGTGGGGATCGCGGGCGCAAAGACCCTCCAGTTCGCGATCGAGGCACAGAAGAACGAGGAGAATCCGAAGAACAACTCTCAGGCCCGTCTGGTCAACGTGGAGTCCGCGAAACCGCGCATCCTCTACATGGAGGGCGAACCCCGCTGGGAGTTCAAGTTTATCCGGCGCGCCGCGGACGAAGACCGGAACCTGCAACTGGTCTCGATCCTGCGCACGACGCAGAACAAGTTCTACCGGCAGGGGATCGCCACCCCGAAAGAGCTCGAAGAGGGGTTCCCGGCCAAGGCCGACGCGTTGTTCGAATACTCCGCCTTGATCATTGGCGACAATGAAGCCAACTACTTCACCCGGGCACAGCGCGAATTGATCCGGGAATTCGCCAACCGCCGCGGCGGGGGTGTCCTTTTTCTGGGCGGACGGGCGACTTTCTCCGACGGAGGGTATCAGGGCTCGGAACTTGCCGAGATGCTTCCCGTGCGGTTGCCGGACCGGAAGAACACCTTCCACCGCGAACAAGCGGCGTTCGAACTCACGCCACCCGGACTGGACCATCTGATTTGCCGCCTGGTCGACGATCCGGCGCGGAACGTCGAGCGGTGGCGGAAGATGCCTCTGCTCGCGGACTATCAGGAAGTGGGCGATCCGAAGCCCGGCGCCGTCTCTCTGTTGGATTTGACCGTGGCGGGCAGACGCAAGTCCCCTTTGCTTGCAATTCAGAGCTACGGCCGCGGCCGCACGGCAGTCTTTGCAACCTCCGGTTCCTGGCGCTGGCAGATGTCGCAGCCGCTCAACGACCTGACTCATGAGACCTTCTGGCAACAGATGATGCGATGGCTGGTCGAGGAGACACCTTCCCGCGTCGTCGCGTCGACACCCAAACAGGTGCTGTCCGACGAGAGCAAGGTGCGGCTTCGCACCGAAGTTCGGGACAAGGAATTTCAGCCGGTCTCCGACGCTCGCGTGGAAGCCAGTGTTCTCGGACCGGCCGGTGTGGCCCAGGTGGTTGAGCTCGCGCCTCAGCCGCACGAAGAGGGTGTGTACACGGTGGAGTTCACGGCGGAGAAGCCGGGCGCGTATGTCGCGGAGATCGTGGCCAAGCGCAATGAGGAGGAAGTGGGGCGCGACGTCGTTCAATTCCGGCGCGAAGACGGCGTGGCCGAGAACTTCCGCCTGGGACAGAACCGCGAGTTGCTGGAAAAATTGGCCGAGCAGACCGGAGGCGCCTACTACCGTGTCGAAGATTTGAAGCGTCTGCCGGAAGAAATCGCCTTCTCAGAAGCGGGAATCACGTCGCGCGAGACGAGGGACCTGTGGGACATGCCGGCGGTGTTTCTGGCGGCGTTCGCGTTGAGGGCGGTCGAGTGGCTCCTGCGCCGGAAGTGGGGTGTTGTATGAGACGGCTGATCGCGCTTTGTCTGCTCGCCCTCCCGGCGCCGACGACCACTCACTACATCACGGTGGCAGGGCTGGGCGGCGAACCGGATTACGAGCAGCGCTTCGGCGGATGGGCCTCCGACCTCGAAAAAGCCTTAAAGGCGTCTCCCGAGTCACAACTGGAAACCCTCAAGGGACCGCAGGCCACCAGGCAGAACATACAAAATCTGTTCGCGCGTCTGGCAAAAGGGGTAACCGCTGAGGACGCGCTGGTGGTGATGCTGATCGGTCATGGAACCCACGACGGAACGGACTACAAGATCAACCTGCCCGGCCCGGACCTGACCGCCGTGGACCTGGCGATGTGGCTTGACCGGGTTCCGGCCAAACGCCAGTTGATCGTCAACATGACCAGCGCGAGCGGCGGGGCGATCGGGTCGCTGGCCAAGCCAGGCCGGGTGGTTATCACCGCGACCAAGAGCGGCTCCGAACGCAATGCGACCGTCTTCGCCCGTTACTGGATCGAGGCCTTGCGCGACGCGGCGGCCGATACCGACAAGAACGGCGCGGTCTCGGCGCTCGAGGCGTTTCGCTACGCCGACACCAAGACGTCGAAATTCTACGAAACCCAGAAACGGCTGGCGACCGAGCATCCCCTGCTCGACGATCAGGGCCGGGGCGAGGGTGTGCGCACCCCGTCGCCGGACAACGGCTATGGCTTGGGCGCCGCGGCATTCACGGTCGTTCGCCTGGGTACCGCCTCGGCCGGTTTGAATGACCCGGCCAAGCGCGGGCTACTCGAGCGAAAAGAACAACTGGAGCAGGAGGTCGACCGCCTGAAGTACCAGAAGGCGGCGATGCCGTTCGAAGAATACCGCCGCAGGCTCGGCGCACTCCTGCTGGAACTTGCCAAAACCCAGGAGGAGCTGGACAAATGAAGGGCCTTCTCCTGGCGCTTCTTCTTTCGCTGCCGCTGGCCGCCCAGCCGGACAAACTCGCCAATGACCTGTGGAAGGCCGGGCGCTTCCAGGAAGCCAATGACGCGTTCCGCGACCTGATCGCGCGCCATCCCAAGAACGCCGATTACCGCGTCTCGTGGGGTCGTCTGTTTCTCGATCGGTTCCAGCCCGCCGACGCGCAGAAATTGTTCGAAGAGGCGCTGGAGATGCAGAAGGAGCACCCGGGCGCGCTCCTCGGGCTGGCGCTGGTGGCGGCGGACGGCTTTGAAGCGAAGGCCGTCGAAATGGCGGAGAAGGCCCTGCGGGCCGACCCCAAGCTGCTGGAAGCGCAGGAGCTCCTGGCCCGTCTGGCGCTCGAAACCAACGATGCGCCGGAGGCCATCACCCAGTGCGACAAGGCGCTCAAGATGTCGCCCGACGCGCTTCAGGCCATGGCGATCCGCGCCACCATCGACTGGCTCGAACCCAAGGGGAAGGGCATCACCGAGGACAACCCCTGGATTCAAAAGATCCTGGCCAAAAACCCGAAATACGGGGAAGCGTTTGAAACAGCAGGGCATTTCTTTGTTTTGAATCGGCGCTACGAAGAGGGCATCTCCCTCTACCGGCGCGCCATCGACTTGAAACCCGGCCTGTGGAGCGCCCACGCCCAACTCGGCATCAACCTCATGCGCCTGGGCGAGGAGAAGGAAGCTCGAGAGCGCCTGGAAGCCTGCTGGGAGGCCAGGTATCAGAGCACGCCGGTCAAGAACACGCTGCTCCTGATGGACAGCTACAAGAACTTCACTACGTTCAAGACGGCTCGTACCAGTCTCCGGCTGGGCAATAAGGAAGCTGAGTTGCTGCGCCCGTACTTCCAGGCCGAGCTCGACCGGTCGATCCGCACCTACGAGCGGAAGTACAAGATGAAGCTCGACCGCCCGGTCCAGTTGGAAGTGTATCCGAACCATGAAGACTTCGCGGTGCGCACCATGGGGATGCCCGGCCTGGGCGCGCTGGGCGTGACGTTCGGCTATGTCGTCGCCATGGATAGCCCGTCAGGCCGGAAGCCGGGGAGTTTTCATTGGGCCAGTACCTTGTGGCACGAAATGAGCCATGTATTCGTGCTCGGCGCCACGAAGCACAAGGTGCCGCGCTGGTTTACCGAAGGGCTGGCCGTTCACGAGGAGACCGCGATCTCGCCGGACTGGGGCGACCGCCTGGATCCCCAGATGCTGACCGCCGTGAAGCAGAAGAAGCTGCTGCCGGTGGCCGAACTCGACCATGGCTTCATCCGGCCGTCCTATCACGGGCAGGTCGTCGTTTCGTATTTCCAGGCCGGACGCATCTGCGATTACATCAACAAAAAGTGGGGATTCTCGAAGCTGCTCGACATGATGAACTCGTTCGCCGAGGGAGCGACCACGCCCGAGGTGTTCGAAAAGCACCTCGGCCTGAAGACCGAAGACTTCGACAAAGAGTTTCTGGGCGCTCTCAACTCCGAACTGAAGCCCCTGATCGACCGCTTTGACGAGTGGCGCGGGAAAGTGAAGAACGTCGCCGTGCTGGCCAAGGCCGGAAAGCACGACGAAGTCATTAAGGAAGGCTCGGCCATCCGCGACGTTTACGCCGAATACGTCGAGGCGGGCAGCGTGTACGAGTTCCTGGCCGACGCATACCTGGCGAAGAGCGACAAGGCCAAGGCCATCGACGAACTGGCCCGCTATTCCAGGATCGGCGGACGGCATCCGGAGACCATCACGAAGCTGGCCAAACTTCTCGAAGAAGCCGGCAGACCCAAGGAAGCGGCGGCGGCGCTGGAACGTTTGAATTTCATTTACCCGAACGACGAGGAACTACACCGCCGTTTGGGCCGCCTTTACGTGCTGGCCGGGAATCACGAGAATGCGGTCAGGGAGTATCAGGCGCTGGTCGCGATGAAACCGGCCGACGTGGCGGGCGCAAATTTCGAGTTGGCGCAAGCGTATCGCGCAACAGGCAAGGTGGACGAAGCCAAAGACGCCTTGTTGTCGGCGCTGGAGGCGGCGCCTGGCTACCGGCCCGCGCAGAAACTGTTGCTCGAGCTATCGCGAGGAGAATTCAAGAAATAACATGACACCAATGGATACCGAGGAACTCAAAGCGCGCGTCGCGCGGTTCCGCGAAGTGGAGAGCGAGATCGTCCGGCAGGTCCGCCGCGTGATCGTCGGGCAGGAAGAGGTGCTCGACCAGGTCCTGATCTCCCTCTTTGTCGGCGGCCACTGTCTCATCACCGGTTTGCCCGGCACGGCCAAGACCCTGCTGGTCCGGACGATCGCGCAGACGCTGGGCCTCGCCTTCAAGCGCATCCAGTTCACCCCGGACCTGATGCCCTCCGACATCACCGGGACCGACATTATCGAAGAGGATCCAACCACCGGCCATCGCCGCTGGACCTTTGTCGAAGGCCCGATCTTCGCTAATGTCCTGCTCGCCGACGAGATCAACCGAACTCCGCCCAAGACGCAATCAGCGCTTCTCGAAGCGATGCAGGAGCTGCGATGCACCGTGCGCGGCAACAATTACAAGCTGCCGTCGCCGTTCTTCGTCCTGGCCACGCAAAACCCGATTGAACTGGAAGGAACCTACCCGCTGCCTGAAGCGCAGCTGGACCGGTTCCTGTTCAACGTCCTGCTCGGCTATCTGAGCGCCGACGAAGAGATGAAGGTCATCGATCTGACCACCACCACGCACGTCGCCCACGCTGACCCGGTGACCAATGCCGAGGAGATCCTCGGCTTCCAGCAACTGGTGCGCATGGTCCCGATCGCGGAGTCGGTCTCGCGCCACGTGATCGACATGGTGCGGGCCACGCGCTCGAGCGACGACGCGGCCCCGGACTTCGTGAAGAAGTATGTGAACTATGGCGGCAGCGTCCGGGCCGCCCAGTTCCTGGTGCTGGCCGCCAAGGCGCGCGCGCTCATCAAGGGCCGTTACCACGTCAGTTACGAAGACGTGCGGTCCCTCTATACGCCCGTGTTGCGTCATCGCATTCTGCTCAACTTCCAGGCGGAATCCGACCGCCTGAGTTCCGACGATATTTTGAAACGGCTGCTCGATTCCAAGCCCGCGCCGCGAGGGGATTAGATGCTGCAGCGCTTTCTCGATCCCGTCACGCTGGCCACGATCTCCGGCATCGACCTGGTTGCCAAGACCGTGGTCGACGGCTTTGTCGCCGGACTTCACCGTTCACCTGACTTCGGCTTCAGCCAGGAGTTCGCCGAGTACCGCGCCTACGTGCCCGGTGACGATCTCCGCCACGTCGACTGGAACGTCTACGCCCGCACCGAACGCGCTTACCTGAAGCGCTATCGCGGCGAGACCAACACCAACCTGATGATTCTTCTCGATGCCAGCCGGTCGATGGCGTTTGGCTCGCAGAAGGTCCACAAGCTCGACTACGCGCGGTTCATGGCCGCTTCGTTGTGCTACCTCGCCAACCAGCAGCGCGACGCCGCCGGGTTGATCGTGTTCGACGAGACGGTCAGCCAATACGTCGCGCCGTCGACCCGCCAGGGCCAACTGCACCGGCTTCTGCATGCGATTGAGAAGGCCGAACCCGGAACCCGCACCAGCTACCTCGGGCCATTCCACCATTTTCAGCAGTTCATCAAGCGGCGCGGCATCGTCGTGGTGTTGAGCGATTTTTACGAACAGCCCGAAATGGTCGTCAAGACAATTGCTCCGTTGCGCTTCCATGGCAACGAGGTCATCCTGTTTCACATTCTCGATCCCAAGGAACTCCAGCCGGACTTTCGCGAGCCGCTGTTGCTTCTGGATATGGAAAACGACGAGTCGACCATCGAGGTCACGCCGGAGTACGCGCGCACGGAGTACCGCGCCCGGATCGACACTCATATCGAAGACATGAAAAGCGCTGCGCGCGGATCCGGAATGGACTACTTCCTCATGAACACCGGCCGCCCGCTCGACGAGGGACTGCGCGAATACCTGACGGTCAGGCAGGGACGGATGTAATGGGATTCTTCACGCCGGCCTTCTTTGGCGGGTTGCTTGCACTGGGACTGCCCGTGTGGCTGCACCTGCTGCGCCAGCACAAGACCACGCCTCTGCCCTTTGCCTCGCTGATGTTCTTCGAGGCCCGCACGCAGAGTTCGGTCAAGCACCGAAGGCTCAAGTACCTGCTGCTGTTTGCGCTGCGGATGCTGTTGTTGGCCTTGCTGGCTCTGGCGTTCGCGAGCCCGTACATTCTGTCGAAAGAGGCGGGAATCGGCCGCAAGGGCAGGGTACGCTTCATCGCTATCGATCATTCGTTCAGCATGCGGCAAGGCGGGCGATTGGAAGAGGCGAAGCGGCAGGCGTTGGATCTGGCGCGCTCGCAGGGATCGAGCGATCGCACCCAGGTTTATTCGTTTGGCTCCGCGGTCCACGTTCTGCGGGAGCCGAGCCGTGACGCCTCCGCGATCCGGGCGGCCATCCAGGCCGTCCAGCCGACCGACGAACGCAGTTCGTTCGCGGAATTGGCTCGCGCCCTTCGCGGCGCCGCACAGGACCTGCGCGCGCCGATTGAGGCGCACGTGTTTTCCGATTTCCAGAAAAGCTCGTGGCCTCCCAACTTCGCCGACGCTCAGTTGGGCGAGAACGTCAAACTGGTGGCCCACCCTGTCGTCAAGACCGCCGCGAAAAACTTCGCCGTCGAGCACGTCAACGCCCCCGCGCGATTGTACGACCCCAAGAAAGTCCGCGTCCAGGTGACGGTCGCGGGCTACGGTACCGAGAAGACCACTCGCCGCGTGACCCTTGTCATCAATGGCAAGGAGCAGGAATCGAAACAGGTGGAGATTGCCGCCAACGGACGGGCCACCATGGAGTTTTTCGCGTTCGAAGGCTCGTACGGCCTGAACAAGGGAGAGGCCAGGATCAGTCCTGCCGACGATTTCCCCGACGACGATACCTTTTACTTCGCCGTGGAGCGCACCGAGCCCCGCAAGATCCTCTTCCTGACGGAGAGCCGCTCCAGCCGCTCGGTGCTCTACTTCCGCACCGCCCTCGAGTCCGCAAGCGATGCCGCGTTTTCAATGGAGGCATTGTCGGCGGACCAGGCGGCTCAGCTTCCGCTCGAAAAGTACTCGTGCGTGGTGCTGTCGGATGTGGGCGCGATCCCGGCCAGCCTCGTGGACAATCTGAAGCGGTACGTCGAGCGCGGTGGCGCCTTGTGGGCGGCTCTCGGCCGGATCTCGGCCTCGCGCGGCAGCGTTCCAGTCTCCGGTCACCCGGTGAAGGAGTCCCGCTATTCGTCCCGCGAGGGCGAGCGGTTCCGCATGGTGGCGTCGCTCGATCCCGGGCATCCCTCCACGCGCCGCGCCCCGCGCTGGGAAGGCGTCAAGTTCTACTCCACCGTCACGCTCGATCCGGCCGGGTCGCGGGTGATCGCGCGGTTGAATGACGAATCGCCGCTGCTGGTCGAGAAACCCGTCGGGGAAGGCCGGGTGCTCGTGTTTGCCTCGGCGCTCGACAATCTCGCCAACGACTTCCCGCTTCACGCCTCGTTTGTCCCGTTTGTTCTGGAGACCATCCGCTACCTGGCCCGCATGGAGGACACCTCCTCCAGCGCGGTCGTCGGGGCGTACTATGAGTTGCGCGCCACCTCGGGACAAGGCGCGGCCCTGGAGGTGCTGGACCCGCAGGGCAAGCGGGTGTTGACGCTCGCGGAGGCGGCAAAAACGCGGGGCGTCACCCTCGGGCAGCGAGGCTATTTCGACGTCCGCCGGCCGAGCGGATATCACGAGTTGGTGGCGGTGAATCCCGACCGGAAAGAATCCGATCTGGACGTGCTGTCCGCCGAGACCCTTACACTGTGGCAGAATACGGGTCGAGAGGGGTCGGCGGCCGCGGCGAGTCCGGATCAGCAGGAACGACCGGTGTCGCTGTGGTGGTTTGTGATGCTGGCGGCGTTCGCCCTGTTGATGGCGGAAGCCTGGATTGGCAATCGGCATCTCACGGCGCAGCCGGAACATGGTTAGACTTGCGAGACTGTGGGGCGGTCCCCCTGGACCGCGGCCGGCCCCCCGGCCGGCCTGTGCCGGGCGAAGCCCGGCTTGCGTGATCTCGGGGGCGTATGGGGAATGTTCGGAAAAGCAGGGTTGTGGAGGCCGGGCTTCGCCCGGCACAGGCCGGCCGGGGGGCCGGCCGCGGTCCAGGGGGACCGCCCCACAATCTCTGAACAAGGTTAGGAACGAGGGGGCGACATGAATCCGCTGGATCGACTGTCCGACTATCTGCGAAGGGTGGAGCGGCGTCTTCGTCTGCTTGCCTGGACCCGCGGCGCCGCCATCACGGCGGGCTGCGCGCTGGCGCTCACCGTTGCGCTCGTCCTGATCGCCAATCACTTCGCCTTTGCCTCCACGGTCCTGACGGCCTCGCGCACCGTGTTGTTCGTCGCGCTGGCGCTGGCCATCGGCTTGGGGTTGCTGGCGCCGCTGCTCAAACTCAACCGCCGCCGCGCCGCCAAGGAAGCTGAACAGCGGTTCCCGGACTTTCAGGAACGCCTCTTGACGTTTGCGGAACAGAACCCTGAGACCCGGGATCCGTTTCTCGAACTCCTGGCGGCGGACACTTTGCGAACGGCCGAGGCAGCGGAACCCGCGCGCGTGGCGAACTCGAAGTTCCTCCTGGGCTTCGCCGGCGCCGGCTTGAGCTCGGTCATGGTGCTGGTCTGGCTGGCCACCTCGGGCCCCGGATTCTGGGGCTACGGCACGTCGCTGTTGTGGGCCGGACCTCCCCGCGGAGAGGCGAGACCCTTCTACAGCATCCGCGTGACTCCCGGAAACCACACCATCCGGAAGCGCGCCGATCTGTCCGTCACCGCGCAGCCTCTGGGCTTTGTGCCGAATTCGGTCCGGCTGCTGGCTCGTTTTGCGAGCGCCACCAAGTGGGAAGAAGTCGCGATGCGGACCAGGCAGGGCGGGCCGGGCTTCGAATTCCAACTCTCCGGCGTCCCCGAATCGCTTCAATATTACGTGACGGCGGGTAACGTCCGCTCTGAGACCTACAAAGTGACCGTCACCGATCTGCCTTCGGTCCGCAAGATCAAGGTGACCTATCAGTATCCTTCGTGGTCGGGCATGCCGGCCTTTACGGAGGATCCCGGCGGCGACTTGCGCGCGGTGGAAGGCACGGTGGCCAGGCTGCAAGTGGAATCCGACAAGCCTCTGCCGGGCGGAATGGTGCTGCTCGACGACGGCACTCGCCTGGTTTTGGCCAACGGACGGGTGGAAGTCCCGATCCGAAAAGACGGGATGTATCACATCGCGGCCATGGACAAGGACGAGCAGGTTCGGTTGACCGACGATTACTTCATCCAGGCGCAGAAGGACCAGGCGCCCAACCTCCGCTTTCTCAAGCCGGGCCGCGACGCACGATCCAATCCGGTCGAGGAGGTCCCCCTGGTCGTGGAGGCGGCGGATGATTTCGGTCTGCAGGAACTGAAGCTCACCTACTCGGTGAATGGAACCAAACCTGTCGACGTGTCGCTGCTGCCGAACCGCGGCGCGAAGCAGGTTGAGGGCAAAACCTTGCTCTCGCTCGAGGAGTTCAAGCTGGTGCCCGGCGATGTCGTGAGCCTGTTCGCGACCGCCAGGGATGCACGCACCACCGTGCAGACCGACATCTATTTCGTCGAAGCCCAACCCTTCGAGAGGGAGTTCACCCAATCGCAGGCCGGCGGTGGAGGGGCTGAGAGTGGAGATCCGGCCGGGGACATTTCCAAACGCCAGAAGGAGATCATCGCCGCGACCTGGAATGAACTTCGCGGAAAGAAGAGTGATCCGAACGCCGGGCAGTTTCTGAGCGACGTCCAGGCCAAGCTGCGGGATCAGGCCAAATCGCTGGCAAACCGCATGAGAAGCCGCGCGCTGGCCGGCGCGAACCAGGAGTTCAAGAGCTTCGTCAAGGAAATGGATGCCGCGGTCGAGGCGATGGGTCCTGCCGGAGAGAAGCTGAAGGCGACCGCGTGGCAGGATGCCCTCACGCCCGAACAGCAGGCCCTGCAACATCTGCTGCGCGCTGAAAGTGTTTTCCGCGAGATTCAGATCGCGCAACAGAGCCGTGGAGGTGGTGGCGGCGGCAACATGGGACGGGAGTTGGAGAGCTTGTTCGACCTCGAACTCGACAAAGACAAAAACCAGTACGAGACCGGCCAGCGAGCCGGTTCAGCCGAGCAGCGCCAGAAGGAAATCGACGAGGCTCTGCAGAAGCTGGAACAATTGGCCCGCCGTCAGCAGCAACTGGCGGAGCAGCGGCAGCAGAGCCAGAACGTCCCGCAACAGCGATGGCAGCAGGAGATGCTGCGCCGTGAAGCGGAAAAGTTGCAGCGGGAGATGGAACAACTGTCCCGGGGAACCGAGAGTTCGCAGTCTTCCTCTCAGCAGCAGAGCGGCCAGCAAAGCTCGTCCGGTTCCTCGCAGCAACAGCAGCAGCAGCAACAACAGCCCCAGCAGGGCGGCCAGGCTGGCCAGTCCGGTTCCTCGCAACAACAGCAGCAGCAGCAGCAACGCCAGCAGAGCGCCCAATCGGGCAGGGAGCGAAACAACTACCAGTCGGATCCTTCCAACGCCAATCGCCAGCAGTTAGACCGCGCCATCGAGCGCCTGAAACAGGCCACGCGCGACATGCAGAACGCCGCCTCCAGCCAGATGGCCGGAACTCCGCAGAGCGAGGCGGAAGCGCGGCGGGCGGCGGACCGGTTGAAAGAAGCGCGTGACGTGCTGTCCGGCATGCGCAAGGAACAGGCGGGCAATCAGATCGGAGATCTCGCCCGGCGCGCGGAACAGATCTCTCAACAGCAGCGCGAGTTCAGCCAAAGGATGATGAAGGAGTTCGCCCCGCGCGGGCAGACAGGCCAGCCGCAGCCGGGTGGTCCACCCCAGGGCGGCAACGCCAAACAGCGAGTCGAGCAACTCGCCCGCCAGAAAGAAGGTACGGCTCGCGAATTGGAAGAACTGGAAAAGCAGATCCAGGCCGCGGCTCGGGACATTGCAGCGGCTGACCGCGCTGCCTCCGGGAAACTGCGGCAGGCTCTCGGCGCCCTGCAGCAGGAAGAAGTCGTGCGCAACATGCGCTGGACCGCCGAAGCCATTCGCCGCGGCTATGGCTCCTACGCGACCATGCGGGACGCCACCAACACCATGGCCATCGACAATCTCCGTGACCGCCTGAATGAGGCGGCGAACTCGCTCGAAAAAGGAAGTCAGGGCGACAAGGGGTTGGAACAGGCGTTGCGGCAGGCCGAATCGCTGCGGCAGCAATTGGACCAGATGGCCCGTGCGCTCGGGGCCCGCGATCGTCAAGGTCAGCAGCCGGGTCAGCAAGGCCGGCAGGGGCAACAGGGCCAGCAGGGAGATCAAGGTCAACAAGGCCGCCAGCCCGGTCAGCAAGGGCAACAGGGCCAGCCCGGTCAGCAAGGCCAGCCAGGGCAGCAAGGCCAACAGGGCCAACAAGGGCAGGTGGGCCGGATGCCAGGGCAGCAAATGCAGGGTCAGCAGCCGGGCCAAGGTCAACAGCCCGGACAACAGGGACAGAATGCGCAGCAAGGCCAGCCAGGGCAGCAGCCTGGGCCGGGCCAGCAATCCCGCGGCGAGCGCGGCGGCGACCAGATGGCGGGAGCGTTTCGCCCCAACGGAACAACCGAGTCTGGCGGCTTCGGCGGCATGAACCGCGGCGAGAGGGCCCCTCACGATGGCGGCGGCGCGTACGATCCCGCGGCCGCGGAGCGAGTCTACCGGGAAGCCGTGCGAGACCTGATGCGAATGCGCGAGCAACTGCAGGAAACTCCCGAGATCTCGGCCGAGGTGCAGGACCTGATCCGCGAGATGGGGCGGCTGGACCCGAAGAGGTTCCCCGGCAATCCGGAGCTGTTGAACCGCATGAACAACCAGGTGGTGGGCGGGTTGGAGAATCTCGAGCTGATGCTGCGCCGCAAGCTCGACGAAAAGGGCGGCAGTGTGCGGTCGTCAACGGCCGAACCCGTGCCGGCCGGCTACTCCAAGTCCATCGCCGAGTACTTCCGCAAGCTCAGCAAGCAGTAGGCCAGCGCCGCAGCAGGCGTCGGGTGTAGGCGGCCTTTCAGGCCGCGGCGAGCTTTAGCGCGCCCCTCGAGTTTGGCTTTTTCACGTGGCGAGGGTCCTACGCGGTCTGCTTCCGGCTCAGCCGGCTGAAGAAGCTTCCTCGCTTGGGCTCATCCGGCGTCTCAGCCAAGCCGGCCAGTTTCCGGGCCAAGGTGAGATAACCTTGGCCCAGCAGCGTATCCGGCGGCACCAGTTCGGCCGATTCCTGCGCTTTCCGTACGCCCAGATAGTCGTTGCGAAGCGTCGCGGCGACCGGACGGCCCACCGACTGCGTCACATCTTCCGGGCTGGGGTCCGTTTTGTGCCATCGGTTCAGGACAATCTCGATCTTCGTGTTCCGCACGCCGCGCGCGTCCAGTTCCCGCAACCGCTGTTGCGCGAGTTTGACCGGACCCACCTCGGGAGTGCTCACGATGTACACGTGGCTCGAGCGGCGGACCACCTCCGAAGTGGCTTCGTTCACCACTTCCGGCAGGTCCACGACGACGAGATCGTAGTGGAACGACATCAGGCGCAGCAGGTTGAAATAGTGCATCCAGTGCGGTACCGGCAGCTTCCGGGTCCGGTCCGTCAGGAAGACATCCATGCCGTGAGCCTGCGACGAAGCGCTGTGCAGGCGCGTGGGATCCAGTTCCTGGGTGTCGCACAACAGATCCCGCATGGGGATCCGCAACCGTAGCTTCAGCAGTTCGGCCAGCACTCCCGAGTGCAGGTCTCCCTCCACCAGCGCCGCCTTCCTGTTTAGTAGTGAACTCGAATAGCCCGCCACGTGCAGGGCCGCGGTCGTCGCCCCCGATCCCGCCTTGGCGGGCAGAAAGCACACAACCTTCGGCAGCTCTTCCTGATTCTTGAGCCGGACTGCATTGGAAATAGCGGCTTCAAAGGCGCTCGGCTGTACGGGTTCGATGAGCAATGCGGTCACCCCAGCCTGTTCGACCCGGGCAGACCACGGCCGGACCCAAGTCCCCGCCACAGCGACGATCGCAAGGTTGGGTTCGTGCTCCACCATCCTCGTCGCGAGCTCCAGGTACGCCGGGTCATCACGCAGCCCAAGCAGGACAACGTCGGGCCGATGGGTGTTCAGCAATGTGACAGCCTCGTACGGGCTGGGCATCCGGTGGAAGGTCTTCTCGATTCGGATCAGGTTCGACCCCGTCGCCAAGTCTTCGATGGCAGCAGCGGAAAGACCTTCCTCCATGATCAGCAAGGCAGTCAGCATCGTGAGAACCACTCCTTCGCGGTGGGCGCCGTCTTCAGCTTTCCATACTGGCTCACGGCGCAATCGTAGCCAATTATAGACCGCAGAGTCTATCCAGGTTAGGTTCCATTCGTTCTAATCCCGTCTGGAATAATCCCTTAAACTCACGGTGATACTCCTTATACTCTTGGTTCGGATTCCAGCCAGCTGGCGCAGTTGTTCCGCCCCAAAGGCGCGTCTGTACGACCGAAGTTCCTGAAACGGCGCGCTATTGTCCCGGCTGCACGAGGCCCGCGACCGGGGATCAGACTGTGTCGATGCCGGCGACCCCCATGCCGAGAATCGCTCCATGGGGCTTGGTGGCTGGGACCATTCTGGCGGGACGCTATCGCATCGTCGGCCTGCTCGGCAAGGGCGGGATGGGCGAAGTCTGCCGCGCCGAAGATCTCAAGTTGGGCCAGACCGTCGCGCTCAAGTTTCTCCCCTCTCCCCTCTGCCCTCGCCCGCGATGGCGCGGCCCTGCGGCGGTTCCAGGAGATCAGGAGGTTCCGTAGCGACGTGGTCGTCCTGCGCGTTGGCGGGGAGGTAGGCAAGGCTCGATCCGCCTGCGTTGGCACAGAAACCAGGGACAGGCCAAGCTGTGCAGTCTGCGTCGATCGAGCGCAAGTGAATGGCCTGATTCAACTGGCGAAGACAAAAACCGGAAACTCGTTGGACGGCCCCGGTTCCCCCCCGTTGGACGGCCCCGGTTCCCCCCGCCCCGGTTCCCTCTTTTAGATCGCCGGAAAGGTCTGCAGCCGGCGGGAGGCATGAGTTCCATTCTGGGACAGCCCGATTGGAAGCCAAGGTCGGCAAGCGGTGTCGAGCTCCGGATAGTCCGCTCGCCAGTTGGACCGCGCTCTTCCACGGAAGATGGAGACAAATACACGGCAGAGTCCTGGCAGAACGGGCGTGGAAAACGCAGCCCTGTTCGAATTTTTGAAAAAAACGGGAAATTCGAACTGGAAAGCCCGTTTTACGGCATAACTCGCGTAGTGGTAACGAGTTGCGAGGAGATGGCGATTTGAACATGTTCGCATTTTGTCGAACAGGCTGTTCGGTTCCGGGTCGATGGCCGGATACCCGCCGCGGCGCCGTGCGCACGAAACTAGAATGGACAGGCATGAGAGTTCTCTTTGCCTTCACGATAGCGAAGCCGCGGAAGACCGCAATTCTCGATTTTCGGATGTGATTGAGCCGAAGGGTCAAAATAAAAATTGACCCCTGTGATTGCCACGGGGCTCCTGCGGGTGTCTCACCGGGACGGAGGAAAAAAGCGCTACGCGCATTGGACGTTTCATGGGTAGGCCGC
>JBJXGR010000070.1:0-4029 GCA_046160045.1 Bryobacteraceae bacterium | reverse complement strand
CGGGAGAAACGGTCGAGTTGGTTTGGCGAAATGTCGGCCGCGGTGGTCGAGATCTCGACCGACGATGGGCACTCCGGTCTCGGCTACATTGGCGGAGGCCGCGGGACAGCGGCGCGCGAAGTAATCGAGCGCCACCTGGTCTCCATTCTGCGCGACCGAGATCCGTTCGACGTGGAATTGCTCTGGGAGCAGATGCATCGCGCGTCGGTGATGTACGGGGGCGGTCTTGCGTCGGAGGCTATCAGCGGTGTCAACATCGCACTCTGGGACCTGATGGGCAAGGCGTTGGGGCAACCGGTGTACCGCCTCATCGGCGGCAAGACAAAGGACCGCATCCCCGCGTATGTGACCGGCAACCTGACAGACCGCCACCTGGCGGAAGGGTTTCACAGCGTCAAGATTGCGCTGCCGTTCGCGCCCGATGCCGGCAAGGAGGGGTTACGGCGGAACGTCGAACTGCTGGAAGCGACGCGGCGGAAAATCGGCGACGCAGGCGACCTGATGGTCGACTGTTACATGGCGCTCACGGTTCCGTACGCCATCCAATTTGCCCGCGAGGCGCGGAACTATGGCGTGCTCTGGATCGAGGAGCCGTTCTCGCCGAAAGACATCGATGCGTTCCTCCGCCTGAAGGACGCCGTGCCCGAAATCCTCTACACCTCCGGCGAACACGAGTACACGCGCTGGGGCTTCAAGGATCTAATTGAGCGGCGCGCGGTGGACATTCTCCAGCCGGACATCTATCGGGCCGGAGGGATCTCCGAACTCCGGAAGATTGCGGCGTGGGCCAGCGTTCATCATCTGCCCGTGATCCCGCACGGCATCGGCGCGCCGACGTATCACTTCGTGATGGCCACCAACAACTCGCCCCGCGCGGAGTTTGTGGACGTGTTCGCGCAGGGCGGGGAACTCCTGCTGGAAGGCGAACCGCAGCCGGCGGGCGGTTGGATCGACCTGCCCGACGCACCGGGCTTCGGCTACCGTTTGAACGCGCGCGCCCTCGCGGGCGAGGTGCCGGTCGCGCCGATCTGGTAGGTAGACAGAGCAGGCCGGTTTTCTTTTTCTCTCCATTCTTTGTCAATCCACCGCTGGGTGGCACAAACTTCAGTTTGACAGGCCAATGTAGGGGTCGCATACATGCGACCCGCCGGCGGACGGCCGGCTTGTACGACCTGTTTGGCGTTTCGACGAGCCGCTGCGCGCTTGAGCTCGCCCTCGGCGGAACCGGCCTTTTCCACTCGGGTCGGGCAATCACCCGCATTCGGTCCTGCACCCTCCATCGGCTCCCTGCCTGGCTGCTCTCGGTGGACCCCGTTTCGCCCGGTAGATCTCGTGACAGGCCAAATTTCAAGCGCCGCTCTCCATTTCCACGCCCCTAGGCGGCTTTCTTGGCCTCTTCCTCTTGCTTCTTCAGCCACTCCGTCACCGCTTCATAGGCTTTCGCGTGCGGACGCAGCACCTCCAGGAGCCCGTCCCTCAGCCGCGCCCACTCCGGATCCGCCGTCCTTTCCGTTCCTTCCTCTTCCGCGCCGCCGGGCGACGTTGGTGGTCGCCCGGCGCTTCTGATGACCGCCGCGTGCAGGACCCCGCACAAGCGCTGTATCGTTCCCGCATTTTCCCGCATAAAGAGGGTTGGCGATCGGACCACGCGGGATTCTACACAACCACTTGATTTGTTGTATCCCAGAATTTGTTGAAGCTGTAACATTCAGTGCTTGCCGAGAACTGCCAGAAAGGGAAACCCCGGGGGAAACCCGGGGCAGTAACTGCTTTGCAGATTTCAAGCTGGTGTTCCTTGTCCGCATAGGCGCCGTCTTGGATGTCGGTGGAGGAGCGGGCTAGGTCGTTTACACCCGCCGAGTGGCGGGTGTGGCTCGAAGCTGATGGGGTGGCGGAGGCAGAACAGAGACTGCGGAGTGGGATGGCGACCTCGGGTCCGCAAGTTCTATGGGCCGCGAGCTAGAGTAGAACCTAGCGTAGAACAAGGTAGAATCGCGTCCCCAGGTTTCTCCCAGGCTCCGTACCCGGTCGGAACACCCTCTGGGCCGTCGCCCCTAAGTTGCAGCGGAAGCCCGCAAGCGCATCAAGTAAGTGATGAAAAGCGCACAATACACAATGTGAATGATCACTGGGGGAATCAGCAGAGGCGGATAGATAGCTGCGCTGACGAACTGGGCGAGCAACTGGAATACGTGGTAAAACGTGAGAATCACCACTCCGTTTTTCAGAGTTTCAACCGAAGTCCCTTTTAGGCTAACTGAAAAACTGATGAAGGCAACCGCGAGTATCGCAAATGAAAATATCCTCGCGATGGCGGCGGCTTGCTCTCCTGCTCCCGGAAAGAAGGAGGCTGGGGCTGAAAACATGCCAATCGCGATGATCGTTTCACCGATCGTGTTGAGCCAGAGTATCCATTTCATCAGTTCCTCCTTATTTGCGTGCCGTCGGGTAACTCCGTTGTTGCGCGAATCAGCGACCCGTCACGAGGAACAGGCCTCGCCGGGAGAGTTCAATCCAGATACACAGAAGACTGCACCTTCAAAGCGTTTGCCCGGCACTACACCACTTGCCTGAGAGATCCTCCTCAACGAAAAAGGATCTCGCAGCCACGTAGCCCCTCCAGCCTGCCATCGAAAAACGCCCATGGAGCATGTTACGACATCAACAATGTGTAAAGCAAGTACAACGCGGGGGAAATCCGGGACATTCATGTCAGGAAGAGTCAAGGGGGAAAGGCTTTAACACGTCGTAGACCCAGCCGGTGAAAATCGTTGCCTCCATCGCTCCGACCCACGGGGTGGTTTGCTCCTGTGCCCACTGCTTGAGAGCGACGGGCCGCGCAGGAAGCGTTCTCTCTTCGACGATGGTGCCGTCGGCTGTTTTCACGCACAGCGAGATCGTCCGTTTGTGCAGATCCAATCCCACGTAATGGAGAGTAGAATTCATACAGGTCCTCCTGTGTTGGTTTCTGAGCCAGAACTCGAACACCTGGTCTCAACTCCCATTTAGACACCGGGAGGACCTCCTGTTTCCCGCTCCTAAGCATTAAAACCGTAACCGTTTTGCGAATTCTTACACACCGGGTTTTGGCCATCGCTTGAACCCTCGCGCCCTTGCGGGCGAGGTGCCGGTTGCGCCGAACTGGTAGGCACGCCAATGCCACGATTGGAGAGTGGGTCGAATGCAGGGCCCGCATAGATGCGGCCCGCCGCACATTTCTCGCGTGGCGCCAGTCTCCGACCGGCCCTGCGGATAGAAGATCCTCGCTCGACCGTGGCCCCTTCGTCGTTTGATCCGCAAGGCCGGTCGGAGACCTTCTTAGCTTAGGCGTTAGAGTAAGGGGCTGCCGAGGATGCTTCCCACAACGCCGGCTGGGGCCAGCCTGCCAGGAGTTCGAAATGCCGACGACTACACGGACAAATGGTTACTTCCGGGTTGCTGACACCTCGGGAGCAATGGGGCTCACCAGCGGAGACGAGACATGCCCGCGGGAATTCTACACAGGAATAATCGGGGCTGCCGGATCCAAACGTTGCAGGTTATTCGGATCGCTTGTAACTATGGGGTCTCGCCGCTCTCTGGCAATGATCACCACCGACGCGTCGATAATATCCGACGAGTTGGTGGCGCCGCAGAGTTCTCCACAGGAGCGGGCAAGCTGCTCATCAAGAGGAACAATCTCCACCTCCTCGCTCCGCAAGAACCGCGCTAACGTAACCTGAACACGGCCATCGCGCCAGGCTTGCCCCACGACGCTCGCAGGCACTCGAAAAGCCCGGCCTTGAGCTAGGGCCCGATGGAGCAGGGCAATCATACGCTTATCACCGCGATCCAAGGCGATCAGCGCGCCGGCATCCAGCACTAGCCCCGCCGCGGTGCGAGCGCTCGTTCTGCCCATTTGATGTCCTTTGCAGCCGGCTCACCATGTTGTTCGATCAGATCCCGCAGCAGTGCCCGGAGAGACTCGCGCTTCTCGTGTTCCGCCAGGACCCGGGTAATGTAACCCGAAACCGAATCGGCTCGTCCGGC
>JBJXGR010000069.1:0-7538 GCA_046160045.1 Bryobacteraceae bacterium | reverse complement strand
CAAGCGTTCGAATTTGGGAGGCGGCCCCACACGCGCGGCGTGGAGTTCGGTCACGTTGCCTTCCTCGTCTCCAGTGAAGTGCGTGGTGGAGACGCTCCAGTCGCGGACGCCGCCTTCTTCGTGCGAACTCTCTACGCGTAGTTGCATCGGCCACAACGGCCATGGGGTCTGCGGCGCGCGCTCGGCAGGGGGCATCGGCAACAGTTCGAACTGATGAATCCGAGCCGCTCCCTGGCGATGAGACGTCCCCAGGCAATCGGCGCCGGTATCGCCTCCGCCAATGATGACCACGCGCTTTCCGGTTGCCAGGATCTGGTCCGGCACGTCGTCACCCTCGCAGCGGCGGTTCGACTGCGGCAGAAACTCCATGGCCAAGTGGATGCCCTTCAAATGACGGCCCGGGACATTGAGGTCGCGAGGATGCTCGGCGCCGCCCGCCAGCAGAATCGCGTCGAAGTCCTTGCGCAGGTCGGCCACGGCAACGTTTTGGCCCACGTGGGCATTGGTCACAAAGCGGACCCCTTCTTCGCGCATCTGTTCGATCCGGCGGTCGATCAGATGCTTTTCCATCTTGAAATTCGGGATGCCGTAGCGGAGCAATCCGCCGATGCGGTCGGCCTTCTCGAACAGGGTGACGTCATGCCCGGCGCGGGCTAACTGCTGCGCGGCGGCCAGACCCGCCGGGCCGGAGCCCACCACCGCCACGCGCTTACCCGTCTTCGACTCGGGTGGCTCGGGTACGATCCAGCCTTCTTCCCAGGCCCGGTCGACAATCGTCCTCTCGATGTTTTTGATCGTCACCGCGGGCTCGTTGATTCCGAGGACGCAGGCGGCTTCGCAGGGCGCGGGACAGATGCGGCCGGTAAATTCAGGAAAGTTATTCGTGGAATGCAGGACTCGGATGGCCTCCCGCCAGCGGTTGCGGTAGACCAGGTCGTTCCAGTCGGGAATGATGTTGCTGACCGGGCAACCGGTGTGACAGAAGGGGATGCCGCAGTCCATGCAGCGCGCGCCCTGGGTCTGGACCTTATCGAGGGGGAAGGGCTGGTAGATCTCGAACCAGTCGTGAACGCGATCGGCGACGGGACGCCGGGAGGGCATCTCGCGCTGGTATTCCATGAATCCGGTAACTTTTCCCATGGCTGCTTAGTTTTGGTTAGACATGGATACGCGGGCTTTCCATTTGCTGCGGCACCGCCACCGCGGGGACGTAACGGTCGTCACGGCGCGGCACGCCCAGCACGCGCTTGTACTCGTGCGGGAAGACCTTGACGAACTTCGGCATCATCTCGGAGAAGTTCTCCAGAATCCACTGGCCGCGCGGGCTGCCTGTCGCCTCCACATGCTTGCCGATCCAGTGGCGCAGGGTGTCGATGTCCTGCTGCTCCATCACCGGTTCCAGATCCACGCCCGACAGGTTGCACCGCTTGGAGGCGAAGTCGCCGCGCTCGTCGAGGACATACGCAATGCCCCCGCTCATTCCCGCCGCGAAGTTTCGGCCGGTTTTGCCGAGGACGATCACCATGCCTTTGGTCATGTATTCACAGCCGTGATCCCCCAGTCCTTCGACCACGGCGGTTGCGCCCGAATTCCGCACAGCGAAACGCTCGCCGGCCATGCCGTTGAAGAACGCCTCTCCGCTGGTGGCGCCGTAGAGAACCGTGTTGCCGATGAGGATGTTCTCTTCCGGCAGAAAGGAGGACTTGCGCGGCGGGTAGACCATCAGCCTGCCACCGGAAAGACCCTTGCCGACGTAATCGTTGGCATCGCCTTCGAGCGACAGGGTGACGCCGCTTGCCAGAAACGCTCCAAAGCTCTGGCCGGCCGAGCCGGTGAATTCGATCCGCACAGTGTCCTCGGGCAGACCCTTCGATCCGCACCTGCGTGTGATCTCGCCCGATAGCATCGCGCCCACAGTGCGGTGCACGTTGCGAATCGGCAGCTTGATCTCCACGGGAACGCCGTTTTCGACCGCTTCGCGGCCGAGTTCGATTAGCTTGTAGTCGATGGCCTGAGACAGACCGTGATCCTGCGCGATGACGCAGCGCCGCGCGACCCGGCCTGGCACCTGCGGTTGATAGAGGATCGCCGAGAAGTCCAGCCCTTTCGCCTTCCAGTGGTCGATGGCCTTCTTCGGTTCGAGCATGTCGACCCGGCCCACCATCTCGTCGAAGGTGCGGAAGCCCAGGTCGGCCATGTTGCGCCGGATCTGTTCGGCGATGAAGAAGAAGAAGTTGATGGCGTGTTCCGGCGTTCCGGTGAACTTCTTGCGCAGCTCCGGATCCTGCGTGGCAATGCCCACCGGACAGGTGTTGAGGTGGCACTTCCGCATCATGATGCAGCCCAGGGTTACCAGGGGCGTCGTGGAGAAGCCGAATTCCTCGGCGCCCAGCAGGGCGGCGATGGTGACGTCCCGGCCGGTTTGCAGTTTGCCGTCCGTCTGGACGCGGATGCGGCCCCGCAGGTCGTTCATCACCAGCACCTGCTGCGTTTCGGCCAGGCCGAGTTCCCAGGGAATACCGGCGTGCTTGATGGACGTCAGCGGCGAAGCGCCCGTGCCGCCGGTGTCGCCGCTGATCAGGACCACGTCGGCGTGCGCCTTGGATACACCCGCGGCGACCGTGCCGACACCGACCTCCGCCACCAGTTTCACGCTGATGCGCGCTCGGGGGTTGGCGTTCTTCAGGTCGTAGATCAACTGCGCCAGATCCTCGATGGAGTAGATGTCGTGATGCGGCGGAGGGGAAATCAGGCCCACACCGGGAATCGAGTGGCGGACTCGGGCGATGGTGTCGTCGACTTTATGGCCGGGCAACTGGCCGCCTTCGCCGGGCTTGGCGCCCTGCGCCATCTTGATCTGCAATTCGTCGGCGTTGACCAGGTAGTTGGTGGTGACGCCGAAGCGGCCGGAGGCCACCTGCTTGATGGCACTGCGGCGCAGGTCGCCGTTCGCGTCGGGCGTGAACCGCGCTTCGTCCTCGCCCCCCTCGCCGGTATTCGATTTGCCGCCGATCCGGTTCATGGCGATCGCCAGCGTCTCGTGCGCTTCCTTGCTGATGGAGCCGAACGACATGGCCCCGGTGGCGAAGCGCTTGACGATGGACGCGGCCGGTTCCACTTCCTCCAGCGGTACAGGGTTCGGGGACTTGCGGATCTCGAGCAACCCTCGCAGCGTGCAGAATTGTTTGTTCTGCTTGTCGATGAGATCGGTGTATTCCTCGAAGGTCTCGAAGCTGTTCTGCCGCACGGCGTGCTGCAGTTTCGAAACGGTGCCCGGATTCAGCAGGTGATACTCGCCCCGGATGCGATAGGCGTAGCTGCCGCCCACCGGCAGTTCGGTGTCGTAGCCGGTGACCGGCTGGAAAGCAAGCTCATGCTTCAGTTGGGCTTCGCGGGCGATCACTTCCAGCCCAACGCCTTCGACGCGTGAGACCGTACCCGTGAAGTACTTGTCGACCACTTCCTTATTGAGTCCGATGGCTTCGAACACCTGCGCGCCGCGATAGGACTGCAGCGTCGAGATCCCCATCTTGGAGGCGATCTTCAGCAGGCCCTTGTTGACGGACTTGATGTAGTTCTTAAGCGCTTTGTCAAATGGCGCCTGGATGTAGCCCTTGCGGCTCTGGTCTTCGAGTGTCTCGATGGCCAGGTACGGGTTAATGGCGCTCGCGCCATAGCCCATCAGCAGGGCGAAGTGCATCACCTCGCGCGGCTCGCCGGATTCGACGATCAACGCCACCTGGGTGCGGGTTCCCTCGCGCACCAAATAATTGTGGATCGCGCTGAGAGCCAACAGACTGGGAATCGGAGCGTAGTCCTTGTCGGTCGACCGGTCGGAGAGGATCAGAAGCGTGTAGCCGTTGCGGATCTCGCGCGACGCCCGCAGGCAAAGTCGATCCAGCGTCTGCTCCATGCCCTTGGCCCCTTCCGCGGCCGGATACAGCATGTAGAGCGTGGTTGCCAGGAAGTCGCCCTGGTTCACGCGGCGCAGCTTTTCCAGATCACGATTGGTCATGATCGGATGCTCGATGCGCAGGGTGTGGCAGTTCTCGGGCTTCTCGTCGAGAATGTTGCGCTCCTGGCCGATGTAGGTGACCAGGGACATCACCATCTCTTCGCGGATGGGATCGATCGGGGGATTGGTGACCTGTGCAAACAACTGTTTGAAGTAATGGAACAAGGGTTGCGGCCGATCGGACAGGCACGCCAGCGGGGTATCGGTCCCCATGGAGCCGACCGGTTCCTCGCCGTTCTCCGCCATCGGATTCATAAGGAACCGGATGTCTTCGTCCGTGTAGCCAAACGCGCGCTGGCGCTGCAGGATGGTCTCAAAATCCGTGGGATGGAAGCGCGGCGGCTCGGGGAGGCAGTCGAGGCGAACCTGGTTCTCCTTTAGCCACTGGGCGTAGTTTTGGCGGCTCGAGAGACGCTGCTTCATCTCCTTGTCGGAGACAATGCGGCCTTCTTCCAGATCGACCAGGAACATCTTGCCGGGCTGCAGCCGTCCCTTCATCCGTACATCCTCGGGCTTGACGGGCAGAACGCCGGTCTCCGACGCCATGATCGCCAGGTCATCCTTGGTGACCAGGTAGCGCGCCGGGCGCAGGCCATTGCGGTCGAGCGTCGCGCCGATCACGCGGCCGTCGGTGAAAGCAATGGCGGCCGGGCCGTCCCAGGGTTCCATCAGCGAGGCGTGGTATTCGTAAAACGCGCGCTTGTCCGGGTGCATGTGGTCGTTCGATGCCCACGCCTCCGGAATCAGCATCGCCATGGCGTGCGGCAGGCTGCGGCCGGCCATCAGCAGCAGTTCGAGGGCATTGTCGAAAGCAGCCGAATCGCTACCGCCGGGCTGGATAATCGGGAACAACTTCTTGACATCGGCGCCGAAAAGCGGGGACTCGAGAACCGGTTGGCGGGCGTGCATCCACGCGACATTGCCGCGTAGGGTGTTGATCTCCCCGTTGTGCGCGATGTAGCGGAACGGATGCGCCAGTTGCCAGGTGGGGAAGGTATTGGTGGAAAACCGCTGGTGGACCAGGCACATCGCGCTCATCACGTCAGGGTCGGAAAGCTCGATGTAGAAGTTGGCAATCTGGGGCGCGAGCAGCAGCCCTTTGTAAATGATGGTGCGGCCGGAGAGCGAGGGGATGTAGAAGAAGTCCTTGTCGGGCATATCCGACGCCGCGACTTCCGATTCGGCCCGTTTGCGGATGACGTACAGTTTGCGCTCGAGGGTGTCGCCCGACATCCCGGAGACCCCGCGGATGAAGATCTGTTCGATGTAGGGTTGGGAAGAGCGCGCCACGCGGCCGATCGCATCGCCGTCGATCGGGGTGTCCCGCCACCCCAACACGGAAAGGCCCTCCTCCCGCACAATGCGCTCGAGCATTCCTTCGCAGCGGAGACGTTGGTGGCGCTCCACCGGCAGGAAGACCATGCCCACACCGTATTCGCCCAGCGGCGGCAGCGTAAAGCCGAGCTTGGAGCATTCCCGTTCAAAAAACAGATGCGGGATCTGAATCAGGATCCCCGCGCCATCGCCGGTCTCGGGATCGCACCCGCAGGCCCCGCGGTGCGTCAGATTAATCAGGACCTGGATCCCCTTGAGAATGATGTCATGCGATTTATGCCCTTTGATGCTGGCAACAAAGCCAATCCCGCACGCATCGTGCTCGAACTTGGGGTTGTAAAGTCCCTGGGCGGGAGGAAGCCCGGCCGGATAGTTGTGCTCCATAGTCGACTCGCAATCCCTTCCACAGGGAGGTTTCTGTCACTATACCAACACCTGACAGTATTAGGCAACAAAAATGTCATCGCTCATTGACATTAGTAGACCTTATGATATGATCAGTCTCAGTGCTGTTCGAACACTGTAAGCTATTCAGGGATATCGCGGTAGCGCGGAGCGTCAGCAAGGGCGCCGAAATGAACGGAATCAGCCAGTCGGCCGCGAGTCAACACATTCATGACCTGGAGAAGCGGTTGGGAGTCGCCCTGTTCGACCGGACGACCCGGCCCATGGCGTTGACCCCGGCGGGAAAGCAGTATCACGAACTGTGCCGCGACATCGTACGGCGGGAGGAAGAGTTCCACGCTTCGCTGGCCGTGTTGAAGATGCGGGTGGAAGGCGAGGTCCGGGTGGCGTCGATCTACTCCGTCGGCATTTCGGAGATGAGCCGGGTACAGGAGGAATTCACGCGGCGCTACCCCGGGGCGAGCCTGCATGTCAGCTACCTGCGGCCGACCAAGATTTACGAAGCGATCCTGTCCGATCAGGCAGACCTCGGCCTGGTGAGCTACCCGGAGTCGAGCAAGGAGATCGCCGTGATTCCCTGGCGTCTGGAGGAGATGTGTGTGGCGGTGGCGCCGTCGCATCCCCTGGCGCTGCGGCAGGAAGTGGCTCCTTCGGACCTGGACGGCTGTGAGTTCATCGGCTTTGACAGCGATCTGAACATCCGCCGCGAGATCGATCGCTTTTTCCGCGAGCAGAATGGCGCCATCCAGGTCGTGATGGAATTCGACAATATTCAAATGGTGAAGGAGGCCGTGGCGCTGGGCTCGGGTGTCAGTATTCTGCCGGCCCGTACGATGCAGGCGGAGATCGAGCAGGGCCGCCTGGTGTCGATCCCTCTGCGGGCGCCGGAACTGCGGCGGCCTGTCGGCATTGTCCATCGGCGGAAGAAGTCCTTCAACAAAGCCATGACTTCGTTCGTGGAGTTGTTGCGCGAAATTCCGGACCGCGAACCGGTCCACGCCTAAAGCGATGGAAGGCGTCCGGTTCACCTGCCAGCCCGGTTGCATCAAGTGCTGCCAGATGGATGGGCACGTCAATCTCAGCGAGGCAGACGTGCGGAACGCGGCCCGCTTCCTGCGGTTGACCCCCAAAGAGTTCGAGAGGCGATTCGTGTACCGGACCCGGCACCGGATTCGCCTGCGGAAGCCTCCCGGCAGGCAATGTCATTTTCTGGAGGAGGGCGGCTGCGGGATTCATCCGGTGAAACCCACCCAGTGCCGCCTGTTCCCCTTCTGGCCGGAACTGGTGGAACACAAAAAGGCCTGGGACAAGGCAGCCAAATGGTGTCCCGGCATGGGAAAGGGCCCATTGATCCAGATCGGAACGGCGCTCGAGACCGCCAACGGCATGCGGGCGGCCTATCCACGCGCGTATCCCAAGTTTTAAGGCATGTGGTTTGCTTCCGTGCCGCGACCGTCAGTGTCAGAAGCCGTGAAAAAATCGCGCACGACCGAGCCCACGGCGTGAGCCGTGGGGTTGCAGGGCCGTGGGGCGCATTTTTCTTCAGAGCCGCGACCGTCAGGGAGCGGTGGCCGTTGACCCTTTCGAATTTCCGCACACTTTAGCTCATGAATAGCACTGCATGTTGACGTTGAAGACGTTGTGATCCTCTAACGCTTGGGGTCTCGATTCGCGTGGTAGGATTTGACGACAGATGGCGCGCTATCCCAGATTTGCCCGGATTCTGGCCGCGATCGTCGTGTTTCTGCCGGTAGCCTTCGGTCAGGCTACTGCCGCCGCCACC
>JBJXGR010000068.1:0-31538 GCA_046160045.1 Bryobacteraceae bacterium | reverse complement strand
TCCGATTCGGCGGCGACCACCGGAACGCCGGCGATCGTGTACGGACTGGCGAGGTACCGTGAAGGTCTGAATTCGGCCCGATAGATCGCGAGCGCTTCGAGCAGAAGAAGCGGAGCGAAGTGGCTTGCAAACGCGAACGGCAACCCGAGTTGTGCGGCCAGTTTCGCGCTGTACGTGCTCGAACCGAGCAGCCAGACCGGCACATGGGTTGCTGCGCCGGGGTACGCGATCGGATGCCGCGGTCCGGCGCCGGTTGGCCCGAGATAGGTCAGCAGGTCGTTTAGCTGCTCGGGAAACTCGTCCTCACGAGTCTTGTATCCCAGAGCGCGAGCCGTAAGTCCGTCCGAGCCCGGAGCACGTCCAACGCCGAGGTCGATTCGTCCCGGGAACAGGGTTTCCAATGTACCGAACTGCTCCGCGATCACGAGTGAGGAGTGATTCGGCAGCATCACGCCTCCCGAACCGACGCGAATGGTCGAAGTGCCGGCCGCCACATGACCGATGAGAACGGCCGTCGCCGCGCTGGCGATTCCCGGCATGCTGTGATGTTCGGCGAGCCAAAAACGCGTGAAGCCCCACTTCTCGGCATGCCTGGCGAGATCGAGCGTGTTCCGGTAGGTTTCGGCGATGGTGCCGCCCTCGCGCACGGGCGCCAGGTCAAGGATCGAGAATCGGGGATTCGCCATGGTAGTTGGATGAGCTTAAATTGCTTCAACGACCACTGTCTCAATCCACTTGGTTACCTGGCAACGTCGCGATGGCGAGCCTCGTTGTGGGAAGTTGAAATTCCCCCGGCCCTCTCCGCCCTACCTGGGTGCGGTGCGCGCGAAAACAGGCTGCCCGCGCGTCTCAAGCCGTCAGGCCAAGATCAAGCAGCGCCCTTTGGGCTGTGTCGATCCAGAGGCGAATCGCGTCTTGCGCGTTGCCGAGGGCGCTTTCCTGCGTGTCGCCATGCGCGGCGCATCCCGGAATTCCGGCACTTCGGCGATGAACGCATCGTCTTCCGCGCTCCAATAGATAATGACCTCGTATTTGATCATGGTCTGAAACCAAGTCTGGCCTTCAGGATCACAGCCCGGACCTGTCTGGTCTGGTACGGCTTCGCGTTCGTGCTCAGCCCGTTGCAGGTTGATTCTCTCCTCGACACCACTCTTCCGGAACAGGTGACGGCTGCCCCGCAACATGCCGTCGTGTTCACGTCAGCCTCGCCGCGCTGCCTCGATGGCGGCGATGTCGATCTTTTTCATCGTCATCATCGCCTCGAAGGCACGCTTTGCCTCACCGCCACCAGCCGCAAGAGCATCGATTAGCGGGCGCGGGGTGATCTGCCAGGAGAGGCCCCAGCGGTCCTTACACCAACCGCACGCGCTTTCCGTGCCGCCATTGCCGACAATTGCGTTCCAGTAACGGTCTGTCTCTTCCTGATTCTCCGTCGCGATCTGGAAGGAAAAGGCCTCGGTGTGCCTGAACGCCGGTCCGCCGTTGAGACCGAGACAGGGAATGCCCAGGACGGTGAACTCCACCGTCAGAACATCGCCCTTCTTGCCGCCCGGATAGTCGCCGGGAGCCTCATGAACAGCGGTTACTTTGCTATCCGGAAAGGTGACGGCGTAGAAGCGCGCTGCCTCATGCGCGTCTTTGTCGAACCAGAGGCAAATCGTGTTCTTTGGCTTCATGTTCGCGTGCTCCTCGTGCTCGATCAGGGCGAAGGCCGCCGTCGTTGCGTCGCTTCGTATCGGTGACGCACCAGTTCATCGGCTGACCTGCTGCTCCCGGCATCTCAAAATTGGTCGCCACCCGGTCTGTCCTTATAAATCATATCGCTGGCAGGGACCGATTTCGGGATCCGAAGCTATGACAGCCCAAATTCCGAATGATCCCGATCCAGGTTTCTTAGCCGGCGTCCCGAAAGGCAAGATCGTACGCGATCAACTCGAACTGGATCGTAAGTCGAAGCATCGGCCTTTTCTGCATCCGGCCGGGTCCATCAAAGGGGCCAAGGACCTTTCCTCGCGCAAAGGGTTTTCCCGGCAGTGACTGGGATTGCCGATACCGGGTTCATCGTGGCGTTCGCCAACCGCAACGACCGGTACCACGATTGGGCAGTGGACGTTGCCTCGCGGATTGATACTGCGATAGGGCAATGGGTGCTCCTGTTGTTTCGATAGGTTGTCAATCAGGCTGGTGGCGAGACAGCTTGTGATTGAGGAGGTCCGGCGCCTCGCCGGTTCCCGCGCTGCCGAGTCTCCGAGGACGGCTGGATCGCGGCTGCGAACTACCGTATCCTCCAGATATGCAACTCGATCATAAAGTCGCCCTCGTTACCGGGTCGGCCAAAGGAATCGGTGAAGGGATTGCCGAACGATTCGTCGAAGCCGGCGCCGCTGTGGCTCTCATGGACCTGGATGCCGACCGCCTGCACCAGACCGCCGACCGGCTGAAAGCCAAAGGGAAGGTGTTTGCCCTCGCGGCTGACGTGGCGAGCGAAGAAGACGTCCGCGTGGCGATCGAGGCCACCGTGGAGCATCTCGGCGGCCTGGATATCCTGATCAACAACGCCGGCATCGTGGTCTACGGCACGGCCGAGGAACTCAGCGCCGCCGCCTTCGACCGCCAACTCGGCGTCAACCTGCGCGGCGCGTTCCTGATGTCGAAGTACGCCGTTCCGCACCTGCGGGCACGAGGCGGAGGCGCCATCGTCAACATCGCCTCCGTGCATTCGTTCGTATCGTTTGCCGGCGCGATGGCCTATGACGTTTCCAAAACGGGCCTGATCGGCCTGACCAGGACGATGGCCCTCGATCACGGGCGCGATGGCATTCGCGTCAACGTTATCTGCCCGGGCTACATCCGCACGCCGCTGCTCGATACGTGGCTCAATTCGGAGCCCGACCCCGCCGCGACACTCCGGTATGTGGAGACGTTTCATCCGCTGGGCCGCATCGGTACGCCGCGCGACATCGCCGAGGCGGTTCTGTTCCTGGCCTCGGACGCCGCTTCGTGGATTACGGCCACAACTTTGGTGGTGGACGGAGGCTATCTCGCCAACGGCAGATGATCAGGCCGGGCTGATCGAGAATTTGCCGTCTCTTTCGACCACCCGTCCGAACGCCAGCTTGCACTCATGACTGAAACCCATCAGCCACTCCTCGCGAGCCGCCATTTCCAGCCACTTCAGCTTGTTGTTCACCGACTCGAGTGGATAGAGATCGAAGGCCGTCACCCACGTCGGCGTAACGTGCGCGGCGGTCGGCATCAGGTCTGCCAGGAAACAAAACGTCTCGCCGCCCGAGTGCGCGCGAAGGACCATCATGTCGCGATTGTGCCCCGCCGCGACGTCGCCGCGAATGGCCGGCACGATCTCTCCATCGCCGTCGAGCAGGCTCATTTGTCCTGAATCGACCAGCGGATCGTAGTTGTCGTCGATGTAGCTGACGCCGTCGCGAGGGTGGCGCGTGTGGGCGTACTCCCATTCCGCGCGCTGTGCGTAGTACATGGCGTTCGGGAAGCACGGCTCGACGACGCCGTCGTGGGTTTCGGTATTCCAGCCGCAGTGGTCCCAGTGAAGGTGGCTGTTGATGACCGTGTCGAACGATTCCGGGTCGAAGCCGGATTGGGCCAGAATCTCCGGAAGGGAAGGAGGCGGATCCGGCAACCTCAGGCGATCGAGCGACCGCTTGTCCATCCGGTTACCGCCACCGGTTTCCCAGAGAATCGTCTGGCTGCCCGTCTCGATGACGTAGCAGTTGAAGCCGAGAGGAATGCGGTTCAGTTCGTCGGGTTCGATCAACCGGCTCCAGAGCGCCTTGGGAACGACCCCGAACAGGACGCCGCCGTCCCAATAGTAGATGCCCGCGCGAATCAGGGTGATGCGGAAGTCGCCGAGAATGCGCTGATCCATCGCCCGCGACTATCCGTGCACCAGTTTGCGGCCCCGCTCGACCAGTTCGGCGGCTTCCTCGGCGATCTCCCGCCCGCGCTCGTAGAGATCCTTGCTCTTCTCCAGGAACTCGCGCCCGGTGTCGCCCAGGAATTCGCTCGCCTCTTCGGTCTTGCGGCCGATGATCGCGCGCGTCTTTCTACCGCTTTGAGGAGCATACAGCAGCGCGACCGCGCCGCCGACCGCAAATCCAACCAGAAACCAGATGGCGCCGTTATCTCTCATAGGATTCCTCCTCGCTACGAGGCTATTCGTCCTGATTGTAACGCGTTATGCTGAAGGCATGCTGGAAGCCAATGAGGCAGTTGTCGTATTCCGAACCGCGGACGCGGACCGGAACACACAGGCCGGTCTGCTGGCTGAACGGCTGCGCGCGGCGGGCATCGACGCCGCCTTGGCGGGCGAAGACGATCCCGGCGTGGTGGTAGGCACGTGCGAAGTGCGGGTAGCCGCCGCCGACAAGGCTCGCGCCGAGGAACTGATGGTGTCGATGCCCACTCATCTCGATGGGGACCTTTCCTCCGACATGGACATGGTCACCGTGTTCGCCGCCGACGGCGTGTCGGCGGAAATGGAAGCACTTGCCATCAAGGGGATTCTGGACTCGGTGGGAATTGAGGCGATCGTGGTGGGCTCCGCGGCCCTTCCAAATCTGCCGTTCGAGGTGCAGGCGCCGCGGGCGGATGCCGAGTCCGCTCGGCAGGCGATCGAAGCGGCGAGAGCCGCGGGTCCCGCCGCCGCCGAAGAGGGCGCCGCCGAGACGCCCGGCCCCCCGGAACCCGAGGCTGAAGTCGAGACGGAATCACCGGGCGATCCTTCTTCCGACCTGGACATGGTGTGCGTGTTTTCCGGCGAAGGCGCTTCCGCCGAGATGCAGGCCCTCGCCATCAAAGGCATCCTGGAATCCGAGGGCATCGAGTCGGTGATGGTGGGCTCGCCGTCGATTCCGTCGCTGCCGTTCGAGGTGCAGGTGACGCGTGCGGATGCCGAGACCGCTCTCCAGGCGATCGAAGCGGCGCAAGCGGCCGGCCCTTCGGCGGCCGAGGCCGGGTTCCAGGCTTCGGGAGCCTAAGCGCCTCAATCCGAGGGGCGACCGCGAGGTCCATGGCAACCGCCGCGCGGCGCGACAAACAACGTCGCCCGGCGCCACTGGGCTTTGCAGTATCATCGACCATATATGGATGAGCGGGAAACGAGTCTGCGGTTGACACGGCGTCACCTGCTATCGCAAGCGGGCACCGGCATCGGCGGCATCGCCCTGGCGTCCCTGTTGAACCCGAGTCTGTTCGGCGCCCGCGCTGACCGCGACCCCAAGACCGGCGGCCTCGCCGGACTGCCGCACTTCGCGCCCAAAGCCAAACGAGTCATCTTCCTCCACCAGTCGGGCGGCCCATCGCAGATTGACTTGTTCGACTACAAGCCGCAACTCGAGAAACTGCACGGCACCGAACTCCCTGATTCGGTCCGCCGCGGCCAGCGCATTACCGGAATGACTTCCGGCCAGGAGTCGTTCCCCTGTGTGCACTCGATGTTCAAGTTCCGGCAGTATGGCAAAAGCGGAACCTGGTTGAGCGAGTTACTGCCGCATCACACCAAAATCGTCGATGACCTGTGCATCATCCGGACCACCAACACCGACGCGATCAATCACGACCCCGCAATCACGTTCATTCAGAGCGGAAGCCAGCAGCCGGGCCGGCCAAGCATGGGCGCGTGGATCTCTTACGGCCTTGGCAGCGAGAACCAGGATCTGCCGGCCTACGTCGTAATGATCTCGCTGACCAGCGGCCTCAACGTCGACCAGCCCTTGTTTTCACGCCTCTGGGGGCCGGGATTCCTGCCCTCCAGTTATCAGGGCGTTCGTTTCCGCTCGGGCGCCGAACCTGTGCTGTACCTCGACGATCCGCCGGGCATTGACCGCAAGACCCGCCGCCGCATGCTCGATGCGGTGAATTCGCTGAACCAGCAGCACCAGCAGGTTGTCGGCGATCCGGAGATCGAAGCGCGAATCTCCCAGTTCGAGATGGCTTACCGGATGCAGTCCTCCGTTCCGGACCTGATGGATCTCTCGAAGGAGCCGCAGTCGACGTTCGACCTCTACGGCCCGGAGGCGCGGACTCCCGGTTCGTACGCGCAGCATTGCCTTCTTGCCCGCCGCCTGGCCGAGCGAGGAGTCCGGTTCATCCAACTCTACAAGCGCGGATGGGACCAGCATAATGATCTGCCGCGTGACCTGGCCCTTCAATGCAAAGCAACGGACCAGCCCTCGGCGGGACTGGTGAGCGACCTGAAACAGCGCGGGCTGCTCGACGACACCCTGGTCGTGTGGTCAGGCGAATTCGGCCGCACCGTCTACTGCCAGGGCCGGTTGACGTCGACGAACTACGGCCGGGATCACCATCCCAGGTGCTTTTCGATCTGGATGGCCGGTGGAGGCATCAAGGGCGGCCTGGTCTATGGCGAGACCGACGACTACTGCTACAACGTCGTCAAAGACCCGGTGCACGTCCATGACCTTCAGGCGACGATCCTGCAGTGCCTGGGAGTCGATCACAAGCGCCTGACCTACCCGTTTCAAGGACGCGATTTCCGTCTGACGGACATCCACGGCGAGGTCGTTCGCCCGATCCTGGCGTAGGATCCAGCCCAGACTCAGCGGGGCAATTTCCGTTTCAATAAATCGGCGAACGCCGAGGCTGCGCGGCGTCTCGATACTTCGTCTCCCATATGGAACCGGTGCGAAGCAATCTCCTTGCCGGTCTTTACGTCGATCGCCTGGAGTTCACTCTCCTCCCGGCGCCCGGTCTGTTTCCGATACTGAATTTCCGCCCACACCGACGTAAAACTCTTGCCGAGAAGCACTCTCAGATCCGGGTGCGCATCCTCCTCGATGATCTCGAGGTCAATTTCCTTCTCGGAGAAGGCCTTTTTCACCTGGGCCTCAAACCCGCCCATTCTGCCGATGAACACCGTGTGCCGGCGTTCCGCTGCCGCACAGACAAGCGAGATCAGCAACGTAAGAAGGAAGCGTCGTGGCATGGGAGCGTGGGAGCGCGTCAGGATTCGGACCCGTCGGGCGGCCCGCTCCAGATTGTCCGAACCTGCTCCACCGCCTGCCGGATCTGCTCGTTCATGTGCACTTCGCCCTCGACGAAGGCCAGACCCTCCAGCAGCCAGTGCGCCAGCGCTGGCTGAGCCAAGTGGTAGAAGACGTGGCGGCCATCCCGCCGCTCCACCACCAGACGGTGGGCCCGTAACCCGGACAGGTGCTGCGATACCCGGGAGTGGGAAACCCCCAGGGCGGCCTGGAGCGAGTTGACGTCCTTCTCGCCGTTCCTCAGTTCGGCCACGATTCGAACCCGGTCCGGATGGGAGAGGATTCCGAAGATCCCGGCGAGTTCCTTAGCGACAAATACGCGGCTCGGCATTACGTGCCGAGTGTACAACAAAGCAAACCTCTAGACAACCAATAAGTTCAAATAATCGTTGACACATGTATGCAGATATGAGAAAATCTATACAGTAGAATATCGTTATGAGACGCGTGCCCGCAGCAACATCCTCGAACAAGCCGGGCAGGATCGACGTTATCCAATGAGTTACGAGATGCCCGGACGGACAAGACGGCCGGTTGAGGACGATCTGGTGGCGATCCTTGACACCTTGACCGCCGGAGGCGACGGCGAACAAACGCAAACGGGCCACCATGCGGTCGTCCAGGCCGTTCGACAGGCCGTAAGGGGGCGTGAACCTCTGCCCGATGATACCTGGAAGGATATCGTTGAACAAGCCGGGCGAGAAGTGGGAATCAATGTCTTCCGGCTCCGACGTCGAGTGAAGGAAGTGCTGGAGCAGGCCAGCCGGGCCGCGCCCTGGTTAGCTGAGTTGGCCAGCCGGGGACCCAACGGCGCGAAATGGGTCTCGGTTCGCGGAAGCCGCGCCGGACGGGTCCGGGTGCGCTATGTCACGTCCGATACCAATGAGGAGTGGATCTCGCGGTCGGAGCTACTGAGAGCCCTCGGCGCCGCCGGGGAACAGGACCTGATCGAATGGACAGTCGCGGAATCGGCCGCGCCGCTTTCCCAGATGCAGTCCGGTCACGACGCCGACGGCCATGCTCGTGAGCACATGCCGCCCGCTGCGAGGTTGCGCTCGCTGCTGCGCGCTGAGAAGACCGACATCTGGGTGGTCGTGACATACTCCCTGTTCATCGGCTTGCTGTCGCTGGTGGTTCCGGTGGCTGTCCAATGGCTCGTCAACACCGTAGCATTCGGCACGATACTGCAGCCGCTGGTAATTCTCACAGGGTTCGTCCTGGTGGCTCTCGGCTTTTCGGCCATGTTGACAGGGTTGCGGGTTTGGGTGGTGGAACTCGTTCAACAACGGCTGATGGTGCGCGTCTCGACCGATGTGGTGCACCGGTTGTTGGGCGCCAGGGCCGACGCGTTCGACCGCACGCACGGTCCGGAATTGGTGAACAGGTTTTTTGATGTTGTCACCGTGCAGAAGGCGGGAGCCACCCTGCTGGTCGATGGGCTGTCGATCCTGACGCAGACGGTCACCGGGATGCTGCTGCTGGCAGCCTACCATCCGCTGCTGCTGGTGTTCGACATAATCATCCTGCTCATTGTTGCAACTGTCCTCACCGTCTTCGGGCGCGGCGCGCTGAAAACGGCGATTCTGGAGTCGAAGGCCAAGTATTCGATCGCGGCCTGGCTCGAGACCATCGCGGCGAACATGGTGACGTTCAAGCCGCGCGCGGGCCGCGATCACGCAATCGAGCATGCCGATCTGCTGGTACGCGGTTATCTGGAGGCCCGCCAGCGGCACTTCCGCGTGCTGATCCGGCAGATCGGCGGTTTCCTGGCATTGCAGGCGCTGGCCAGTTCGATGCTGCTCGGGGTGGGAGGCTGGCTGGTGATTCAGCGCCAGTTGACCCTGGGCCAGCTCGTGGCGGCGGAACTGGTCGTGACGCTGGTGGTGGGCGGACTGGCGAAGTTCGGCAAGCACCTCGAGGCGCTTTACGACATGTTGGCGGCGGTTGACAAACTAGGCTACCTGGTGGACCTGCCGCTGGAGCGGACGGGCGGAGAATCGCGTCCGCCTTCTCCGGCGCCGGCGCAGCTTCAGCTCAAGAACATCTCGTTCTCGTTCGGCCCGCGGGCGAAAGTAGTGGATTCGGTGTCCGTCAACATCGAAGCGGGCGAACGAATCGGAATCGCCGGATCGATCGGATGCGGAAAGAGCACCTTGCTCGACTTGTTGTATTCCCTACGCCAGCCGTCCTCCGGCGTCATGGAGATCGATGGCCGCGACTATCGGCAAGTGGCCCTTGCCAGCCTCCGAACCGACATCGCGTTGGTGCGGGGAACCGAAATTTTCGAAGGCTCCGTAGAGGAAAACGTCCGTGTCGGACGGCACGACCTGAGTTCGGATGGCGTGCGGGCGGTGCTCGAGCAGGTGGGGTTGATCGACGACATTCAAGCGCTGCCAGACGGGGTGCACACGGTCTTGTTATCGGGGGGCCGACCCCTTTCGCCAGGCCAGGCCACCCGCCTGATGCTGGCCCGCGCGCTGGCCAGCGACCCGCGCGTGCTGCTGATCGACGAACTGCTGGACCCATTCGAAAACTCGCCCGACCGGGAGTTGCTCTTCACCGCAATGTTCGGACCGGAGCGCCGCCGCACTTTGCTGGTGTCTTCGTCAAGCCCCGAGGTCCTCGGACGCTGCGATCGCGTGTACTTGTTGCAGGATGGCAAGCTGAGTGAAGCCTCCGCCCTGAGCCCGCGCACTTCTTGAAGCCATTAAGCCGCAGATTCCGGATTGAAACTCATGTCAGTCGCTGGTTCAGACAAAGTTACCGAACGAACCGAAGTGAAGGTTCCGGAAAGCTATGCGCCGCTGCCAGCCATGCGCCTGGCGCGCTCGCCCGGGACCGTCAGGGTGCTGTCCAGGATGCTGGCTGGATTCATGATCGTTCTGGCCGCCGGGCTGATCTGGACACCTTGGCAGCAGAGCATCAGTGGGGAGGGGCGCGTGACCGCGTTCGCGCCCGACGATCGGCAGCAGAACATCGATGCTCCCGTGGATGGCCGCGTGGTTCGGTGGTACGTGGTTGAAGGCCAGCGGGTGCGAAAGGGAGACCCCATCGTGGAGGTCTCCGACAACGACGCGGAGATCATGAACCGATTGGAGGCCGAGCGACTCTCCGTTGCCGACACGATTCGAGCCGGTACGCAGCGCGTGAAGAATCTCGAAGACCGCATCAAGGGACTGGAGGAGGCTCGGACGACGGCAGTAGCTGCGGCGAAGATGCGGGTGCAAATGTCGATCGACCGTCTGGCCGCGGCGCGGCAGGCTCTGGTCGCGGAAGTGGCCAAAGTTGAAGTCGCGCGGCTCAACATCGAACGCCAGCGACGTCTCGGAACCAAGGGTCTTACCTCGACCCGAATGATCGAACTGGCGGAGGCCGACGCGCGCCGGGCTGAGGCGGACGTGGAGCGCGCCCGCTCTTCCCTGGATGCCGCTCGAAGCGAGCAGGCCTCTCTCGAAGCCGAAGTGCAGCGGGTGGACGCGGAAGCCAGGACGCGGCTCGATGAAGGCTGGGCCGCGCACGCATCCGCGGTCTCCGACGTCGCAAAAGCGAAAGCGGAGTTGATAAAGCTCGCGGGCCGTACCGCACGCCAGGCCACGCAGTCCGTGGGGGCGCCGACCGACGGCACCGTTTTTCGAGTGACCGCGCGGCAGGGCGGGGAATTCGTGAAGGCCGGAGAGTCGCTGGCCACGCTGGTTCCCGCGTCGGCCACGGATGTCGTCGAGTTGTTCGTCGATGGCAACGATGTGCCTCTGATTACCGAAGGCCGCAAAGCGCGCCTTCAGTTTGAAGGATGGCCCGCAATCCAGTTTGTCGGGTGGCCCTCGGTGGCCGTCGGAACGTTTGGCGGCGAGGTCATTCTGGTCGACCCGACGGACAACGGCCAGGGGAAGTTTCGAGTCCTGGTAGCGGCTGACAGGGCCGACGAGCCATGGCCTTCAAAGCGATTCCTGCGCCAGGGCGTTCGCGCGAACGGATGGGTGTTGTTGAATCAGGTGCCGTTGTGGTTCGAGTTGTGGCGGACCTTCAACGGGTTCCCGCCGGTGGTCGCTGCCGTGGATCCCGCCAAGGCGGGGGCGGGAAAGGGGAAGTGAGTGGTGAGAGGTCCTCAGTTGTCTGCTGTGGTTCGATCCGGATGGGCGCTGTTCGCCTCGGTCTGCCTTTCCGCGCAGCCGGCGCCCGCGCCGTCCGGGCCAAGACCGGAGAAACTTCTGCCGCCCCTGACGCTCGAACGCTTGCTCGAGTCTGTCGACCGGTACTATCCGTCTCTGCTGGCTGCTTTGAAAGAGCGTGATATCGCCGACGGAAAACTGCTTTCGGCCCAAGGCGAATTCGATCTCAAGCTGAAGTCGCAGGGCCTCTTTGATCCGGCTGGGACATATGTGCACAGTCAGTATTCCGCCGGTCTGGAACAGGCTACTACTTTGTGGGGCACCACGATCGGCGGCGGCTATCGTCTGGGCCGGGGTTCGTTTTCTTCGTCCGACATCACCAAGCTCGAGACGCTTTCCCAGGGTGAGTGGCGCGGCGGCTTTCGCGTTCCGCTCCTGCGCGACGGGTACACCGACCGGCGCCGTACGGACGTCAAGCTCGCGGGAACCGGCCAGCGCCTCGCCGACCTCACGGTGCAGCAGCAGCGGATCATCGTGGTGCGCGCCGCCACGCGCCGCTACTGGGACTGGGTGGCCACGGGACGCCGGCGCCAGATCGCGAAGTCGCTGCTGGACCTGGCACAGGCGCGGGCATCACAGATCCGGGAATCGGTGGATGCCGGCCAGGTCGCGGCCATTGAACTGACCGAGAATGAACGCCTGATCCTCAACCGCCGCGGGAATATCGTGCTCGCGGAGAGGGCGCTGCAGCAGGCGGCAATTGAACTGTCGCTCTATTTCCGTGACGACAGTGGCGAGCCGTCGGTCCCGTCCGCCGAACAACTGCCGGCGGGATTCCCGGAACCCCGGCCACCTGATCCCGGCGGGCTGCCGAAGGACATCCGCCTCGCGCAAACCAGGCGTCCGGAGGTCCTCTCGCTACAGGTCGAGCGGGAACAGTCGCAATTGGAGGTCCGGCTCTCGCGAAACCAGATGCTGCCAAACGTGGATGTCTTCCTCGGCTATTCGCGCGACAGCGGTCTCGGACGCTCCATTCTGCGGCCCCCGGAGGTGGAAACCGGCGTGGTTGTTGAGATCCCGCTCCAGCGGCGCAAAGCGCAGGGAAAGCTGCGCAGCGAACAGGCCAAGATCGAGCAGATCAACCAGAAGGAGCGCCTGGCCCGGGATCGGGTCGCGGCTGAGATCCGCGACGCCTATTCGGCGCTGGAGGCGGCGGCCGACCGCCTGCGCGTGGTTCGAGAGGAAGTGCAGGTCGCGCTCAAGCTGGAAGATGCCGAGCGCACTCGCTTTGAGTTGGGCGACTCGACGTTGTTTGTCGTGAATCTCCGCGAACTGGCCACGGCCGACGCAGCCTTTCAGGAGATAAATGCCATCGCCGACTATCACCGCTTTTACGCCGACTACGATGCCGCCATCGCGGCCGCTGTTCGATAGCAGGAGGCACACACATGGAAGACAAGTCCCTGGTTAAGAGCGAACTGGCCAAGCTGATGAGCGTACTGTCACATCCGCACCGGATTCAGATTCTTGAAGAGCTGCGCGACGGCGAGAAAGATGTGTCCCGGCTTCAGCGGGCGCTCGGCGCCAGCCAGTCACTGGTCTCCCAGCATCTGGCCACCCTGCGGTCCAACCGCATCGTAGCCGAAAGGCGGGAAGGACGTCACGTCTACTATCGGCTCGCCCATGCGGAAATCTTCGCATGGCTGGCGCTCGGTTTGGCCTTTGTCGAAGCCGATGCCGTTCGCCTGGAAACCACGCGACTAGCGCTTGACACCACGCGTGCCGACTGGGGTCCGCGGCCAGGGAACGGTAAGGCCATCGAAAGCTGACGAGCCGGGCTACGTGCCCATCCGTGGCCGGTAGCCGGGACGGGCCCTTACCCGCAACTTCTTGGCCGTGTCGCTGACGATCTCCACGGAAATCTTGCGGAAGCCCTCGTTCGCGTTATCCCTCGGATAGTAGGTGACGGTGTAGGAGTTGCCGAGATCCTCGCGGATGGACTCAAACGCCTCCACCTGTTTCTGCCACGTTTTGGCCCAATACGCCTTGCCGCCGGTCCGGTTGGTGATGCGCCGGAAGACGTTCGACGAGATCGGGTCCTTGTTCACTTCGTTGGTGGAGATGACATAGATTGGAATGCCCTCGTCCTCGGCCACCGCCCGGACGTCATCCGGCGCCACCATGCTCGCGTTGTCGGGACCGTTGGAGAAGACAATCACCACCTTGCGGCCGGGGACCTTCGCGGCATCCCGTAGCGCGAGAAGGAGCGAGTTGTAGAGGGCCGTGTCGTCGCCGGCGACGGCGGTCCGCAACCCGCTGATCGCATCGTTGCGGTCCTTGCTCAGAATCGCCGCGCGGGACAGATTCCGGCTGAACGTGTAGATGGCCACCGAATCGGCCCGGTCGAGGCCCCGAACAAAGTCGGCAATCGCGTCCTCGGCGTACACGAACCCGCGGTACATGAAATTCGAGGTGTCGAACAGCACAAACACGCTCGTGCCGACGAACACATCCGGCCGGTCAAGCCCGGGCTTGCTGGGGTCCGTGCCTCCCATGCCCGCGGTCAACGGCCGCATGGAGCCGTCGTCAAGTACTTCCATCGCCGGACGGTTTCCTTCCGCGAAGGTGGCGATCTTTTGCACGATGCCGTCCTCCTTGATGCGGAAATCAGAGGGTTTGAGGTTGTTGATGTATTTCTGCTTGGAGTCGGTCACGGTGAAGCTGAGGACGACCATGTCCACCTTGACGCGGAAGACGGCCTCCTGAGCCAGCAGCCACGCGCCAGCCGTTCCGAGTGTGATCGCAATACCGAGTGCCAGTTTTCCAGATGAACCCTTCACGTATTTTTCCTCGACGCTTACTGAAGATACTACAGACCGGCCCCGGCGGGAGCCCCTGCCTTTCGCGAACTGTCGCGTACGCTCTCACCAACCAGCCGCAGGCTTCGCAGCAAAGCCGGCCAATCCTCCAGGTGCGACGCGAAGATCCGTTCCACGACTTTTTGCGTCCACTCCGGGACCAGCAGGTTGAGTTGCGACGGACGCAAGTGCGCCTCGTCGGCAATGGTGGCCCAATGCAGCATGTTGGACTCCCAGCTTTCCGCCATAATCCGGCTGGAGTAGCCCATCAAGGTCGGAAACGTTCGCAGGCGCAGCAACTCGGGGCGGTACGAATTGGCCAGAGTCGGTTTGGGTGTGCCAAACGCCCGCGAAATCACCTCGTGATTGATCGCAGCCGGGCTGGCCTGGCTCATCCGCAGGATCTCCGAGCCGAGAACATGATTGGGGAACCTGGCCGACAGATCGGCCGCCACCGCGTAGAACTCCGCCGGCGTGACTTCATCCAGAGCCGCCGTGACGCTTCCGTTCGAGCAGTGGGCCTCGACCAGACGTGCCCGGCGTGGCGGGGCCTGCCGCCGAAGACTTTCGAGAACGTCTTTGCGCAGGGCCGGATCCCAGACTGCCTCGGCCACCAGGGAGCGGCCGAAACGTACGTGCAGGGCCGCCCAGTGCATCTGTTCCGGCGTCACGTTCCACCACCGCGGGACCTTGGCGCTGATAATCATCTGCGGAACCAGATCGCCCCAAATTAAAGCCTGCGTTTGGGTGGGAATCAGGAAGTTCTGCTCCGCCTCGGCCAGAGCGTATCCAAGACCGGACAGCGATCCCACCAGGCGTCCCCCCGCGTTGGCCGGCCATCCGGTGCCGAAGATTTCGGTCGACCGCCACGTCTGGCTCGACCCCTGCACGCCCAGGAAATCATGGCTCCGGACAAACAACGGGTTCGTGTAGAGAATCTGCGCTCCGGGAGGGGCGTAATGGGCGTAGTTCATCGCCACTAGCGTGTCCCGCAGCACCGGCGCCAACAGGCCGCGCAGCCGCTTCAGCTTTTCCGGATCGTTGGCGGCCCGTTCGATCTGGCCCCGCAGATTCAGCTTGCGCTGCTCGTCAATGTGCTTCTCCGTCCAGTAGCCGAAGGACAACGCGTTCTTCTCGGGTCCGGTCAGCGACGCGCGCGGGAGCTGGAGCTCGTTCATGCGGTTCGTCAGGCGGTTAATCAGCGCGGTATTCAGCTTTTCGCCCTTGGGCAGGTTCTCGATGTGATCCACCACGTCGAACAACGACTTCAGGTTGATGACGCGCTGCGACTCGAGCACGCGCGACATCTCCTGGACCACCTGAGCGTGCGATTCGGTGTCCTGCGGATTCACCGCGCCGGCCAGCAGTGCGAGCATTTTGGCGTGGACGTCGTCCACCTTTTCCACGCCGCTGGCCTCCATCAGAAGCTTGACGCCGCCGCGACCCGCTTCGAAAACACCGTCATGATCCTTGACTTGGGCAAACCGCGCCAGCATTTCGCTGAGTGCCTGATCGGCCTTGGCGGGCGGAATCACGCCGTGCCGGTTCAGGATCTGCCAGAAACCGACCAGCGACTGCAGAGTGCCGGCAGTGTCGCTCTTTAGCCGGTTGTCCTTGATCTTATTGACCGCTTGCGCTGTGTCGAAGAAGTCCACGATGGTCTTGTCCGAAACGGTCGGCCCGTCGTTGAAGATCGCGAACTGGGAACCGAACGGGCGGTACTCGCGAGTCAGCCGCTCGACCGTGGCCGCCGCCAGCGGTTGGGCCCGCCGGCGATCCAGATCGGTGAGGGCCATGAACGTCTTCAGAGGCTCATTCTCCACGGCTTTGCGGCTAAGGGCGAACAGCGCCTCGAGCACATCGTCCGGTTCTTTCCACGACGACGCGAGCCTGGTCAACTTGCCGTCGTATTTGCCATGTGGATGCTTGACAAACAGGTTTTTCCAGACGTCGATGTTGCCTGGGATGTGCGGCTTTCCGTCGCGCACCAGAAGGCGGGTGGTCAGCAGCATCATGTCGGCGTTGGAGCGGAAAACCGGACGCGCCGGGCCCGGGCTGGTGACCCGGCCGCGGATCGCCGTATAGAACCGCTTCATCCGGGCCGGCTCCGTCAGGTACTCTTTCACCGGGCCTTCGATTCGCATCAGCGCGTCGTACAGGCTGCACATCCAGCCGTCATCCTTGGCCAGCAGCTTTTCATAGAACTGAACGCCATTGGAGGGCGGAGCACCCACAAGTTCGGTCCACATCCGTTCGGTGGCGGCGCCGCCCGGGTACGCCGCTTTCCCATCGCGGATCTCGAACATGCCGCCAAAGAAATCGAGGACGTGAGAGAACGCTTTGATCCGCTGCACCTGGATGCCCTTGCGTAACTCCTCGGCCGTATGCGGATCGAGCTTCGAGAAACCCAGGTATAGCCGGCACAATTGCGGGTCGCTGAGGAACGTGTCGATGAACTCGGTCTGGTCGTTCTTTTCGCGTGAGCCCCCCTGCCAGTATTGCGCGGTGTACATCACCGGCACTTTGGTTGGCTTATACGGATAGGAGAACTTGCGGTTGGTTCGCAGGGCCTGTTCGAGATCGGCCAGAGGGAAGCCCGAATCGGTGGTGAGGAAGGCGCGGCTGGCGTTCACCGTCTCCAGCACCACCTCGCTGCCACAGCCCCCGCGCATGCGGTACCCGAGGATCTTCAGCAGTTCGCCGACCCGTTCCGACTCGCAGGATTCGATCGTGATGGTCTGGCTCTCCCCGGATAACTTGGTCAGTTCCCGCGCCTGGCCGAGATAGCGGTGAACCAGCTTCAGATACTCGGTCTGCTCGAGGGCGTCGTTGGAGTTGGACGCCTGGTATCCATTGGTGACGACGTTGCGCCCAACCGCGGCCAGCACATCATCGGGATGCAGTTCCTGCGAAATCGCCGACATCCGCGCGAACGAGCGCATGGGCCCTGGAATCGTGATTTCTTCCTTCGGGACGGCGTCGGACTTCATCGAACCTGGCGACGCGGGCGATACGCCGAGGGATCTCAGGCGCGGCTCGGCCGCGGCCCGGTCGCCCGCCATCAGATCCAACGTGGCCAACCTCCGCAGGAGGGCTCGCTTGGCATCCCCGTCCTGGGTGGCATCGAGCAGGCGGCCGTAGGCTTCACGTGCCCCGGGGTCGCCGAACCGGTCGAGAAACTCCGCGTACTCCCGCAGGCTTTCACGATCGCCTTGCCGCGCCGCGTCCGCCAACATCGTCTTGGCGCCCCGGGCATCCCCGGAGGCCGCCATCCGTCTCGCCCGGTCCAGCCGCTCGGTTGCTCCCGCCGAGCCAGCCAACCCCGCCAGGACGATTGCGACCATCGACCGAAAAGTTCTCATTGCCAGCCTCCACGATGGTAATTGCGTAACACATACTCTACCACCCGATCACCCCGGCTGCGGGCGATTCTAGCGCCATTGGATGACCAAAACAACCTCAGCTCTTCGCCAACGGCATGAATTTACACCGCATCGGCATCGGGCGGTACTGGGCAGTGGCTTGCCCCCGGCTCACTTTGGTTGGATGATGGAAATTCTCCGATACCCAATTACCGAGGCAACCCATGAAGATCCTCCTCTCCCTCTTTCTGTACACCGCGGTCACTTTGCAAGCCGCTGGCCTGCGGATTACCGGCGGCGCGGTCCACAACCAGGTCTTCCAGCGCGGCTCGCAGAATTCCGCGGACGTGCCCGTTAGTGGTGAGGGCGACAACGGCCAGCAGGTGGAAGTTCGCTTGATGAAGAAACACAGCGTGGTTCCGGGATTCGACTGGACACCGCTGGGCCGTGTGCAGGGAGGCAAGTGGAACGGCGTCATCTCCGGCGTGCCGACGGGCGGTCCCTATGGCATTCAGGTCCGGAGCGGCAACTCCCAGGCAGCGCTGGCCGGCCTCCTTGTCGGCGATCTTTGGGTTCTGGCCGGCCAATCCAACATGCAGGGTGTAGGGGATCTGATCAACGTCGTTCCGCCCCACGACTTGGTTCACAACTTCGACATGTCGGACCAGTGGGTCATCGCGGAGGAGCCTTTGCACACGCTGGCCAATGCCACCGATCCGGTCCACTGGGGGCGCAACGCAAACAAGCAGCCGGAGAAACTGGAGGGGGAACGGCTGCGAAAGATGGTTGCCACCCGCACCAAAGGAGCCGGGCTGGGCATGGCGTTTGCCGTGGAGATGGTAAAGCGTACAGGCGTGCCGGTCGGACTGCTTTCCTGCGCGCATGGCGGCACATCGATGGATCAATGGGATCCGGCCAAGCGCGACCAGGGCGGGGACTCGCTTTATGGCTCGATGTATCGCCGCGTCAAGGCGGCCGGCGGCGACGTGACCGGAGTCCTCTGGTATCAGGGCGAGTCGGATTCCTCTCCGGCGGCTGCCCCTCTGTATCAGGGCAAATTCGAGAGGTTCATCGCCGCGGTCCGCTCCGACTTCGGTAAGCCCAACCTGCCGTTCTACTACGTTCAGATCGGGCGCTTCATCAACAATACGAACCCCGCAGACTGGAATCTGGTGCAGGACGTCGAACGCAAGATCGAGCAAACGATCCCGAATACCGGCGTTGTGGCGGCTATCGACCTGGAACTCGATGACCTGATTCACGTCGGCACCGACGGCTTGAAGACGCTCGGGCGGCGCCTGGCCCTGTTAGCCACGAACGGCGCCCGTCGCGGCCCGCGGCCCGTGAAGGCCAAACTCGAAGGTGGTGTAATCCGGGTGACCTTCTCCGACGTCAACGGACGCCTGACTGGCGCCGGACCCCTCACCGGGTTTACCGTGCACGACCAGAGCGGCCAACCCGTGCCTATGATTTACAAGATCCGGGTCGACCCGGCCGACGGGAGCGCGCTGCTGCTGTACCACCTGGGCAAACTGTCCCCCGGGGCCATGCTCCGTTACGGCTATGGCAAAGACCCCTACTGCAACGTACGCGATGAAGCGGGTATGGCTTTGCCTGTGTTCGGGCCGATGCCGATTGAATAATCTAAGAGGTCTAAGATGAACGCCGTATTGACGCTGTCTGGACGAGGGAGTAGACTTCCCAGAATGCTCGTGGAGATTGAAGGGCACAAGGAGATCATGAGATACACACTTCGCCAGCCTCTGTTTGTTGTGCTGTCCCTTCTGGCCGGTGCGTGTTCCGCATCGGCGTCGACGGTGTACCGGCCCACTCCGGATTACCCGCCGGTATGCCCGGACTGCAACTATCGCCAGAGCGGCCCGGTGTTCTATCCGGGAGGATTCGCCCTATACAACCTTGACATCGGTAACTTCACAAACGTCAACCGCACACCCTCGGGCGGCAACGAGATCGCGACATTTCAAGGGCAAGGCAGCGGACGACTCCAGGTTCTGGACTCCTTTTTCGACATTACCTATGTTGTCGACTTGACGGTACTGGAGATAAATCGAATAGGAAACCCGACCGGAGTTTTCCAGACGGAGCTTCTTCAAATGGATCTGATCGGCGGCCTTCCGCCGTTCCTGCTCCGGGAGAGGCCAACGGTGCCCTCGCTGGGGCAGTTAGGTGTTACTCAAGCCGGCACCGGTACGTACGCCTTCGACAGCTTCTTTGACGTTTTCACCGAGCTGTCGCTGGACGGTGGGCAAAACTGGATTCCCGCGGACCAGACGATGCGGCTGAATCTGTCTACTCCCGAACCAACCAGTCTGTTCCTGACCTTGACGGGCCTTCTGGCCGTAAGCTTCGGCGTCGGATTCAGCCGAGGAAAATCGTCAGAAAAAAGCTGAGCCTGGGCGGGGCCGCCCAAGCTCTTTATCTCCACCCCGATGGGGGCGCCCGTCGCCCGAAACAGAATGACGCGCCGGGCGCCTCTTGACGACGGCCAGGGGCGGAAATCGGATCAGGCCACGCTGAGCTGCAGCCGGGCACGGATGGGTTGGAAACGATATCCGATGCCAAAGATCGTCTCGATATAGCGTTCGCTTCGCGCCGCCAGTTTCCGGCGCAGGCGCCGGATGTGGACATCGAGGGTTCGGGTTCGAATCTCGCGGCTGTAGCCCCAGACATCCAACAGAAGCTGGTCGCGCGAGACGATTTCTCCCGCATTTTCGACAAGCTTGGCGAGCAGTTCATATTCTTTCCGCGTCAGTACGAGGAGGCGCGCATCGAGAGAGACCTGGCAGCGGCCGAAGTCCACGGTGAGGTGAAGGTCGCGATAGAGTTCTGGTTTAGGGGCTGCCGGGGCTACCGGCATCCGGGTGATCACTTCGTTGGAAAGCTGCATTGCCCTTGTCTCCTTACCGCTGTTCCTGACAAAGCCTACGATGTTGATCCTAGGCCAAGGGATCCATTAAGTCGTTAGCGAGATGTAAAAGTTTTGTAAAAGGGCTCGTGAGGCGGGCGCCCTCGCCCCCGGCCGGCCCCCTTGGCCGGCTTTTTCGTGGAGCCCTACAGTCGGTCGTGATGTCCGTCGATCACAAGGATGGAGTCCGTGGTGACCTACTACGAGCACTTCGGCCTGACGCCGGAAGCGACTCAGGACGAGATTCACAAAGCCTACCGGTCGTTGTGCCGCCTGATTCACCCGGATCATCAGACCTGCGACGAACTTCGCACCCTGGCGGAATCCCAGATGCGTTGGGCAAACCAGGTGTACCAGACGCTGCGCGATCCTGACCGCCGCCGCGAGTACGACCTGACACTCGAGGTCGAGCTTTCCCCCGCGCCGGGACTGCACTCCGGACTTTGTCAATCCGGTCGCTGGGTGTTCCTGATAGGGCGCTGGAGGCATATCCTGTTATGGTACGGGTTGGCAGCGATCGCGGCTGCGGCGCTGGCGTGGGTCCTCTCCGGCCACCGCATCGCTTCCCGGCGCGTCGAGGCCATCATTCCCGCCGAACCGGCGGGTGCGATCCCCGCTCGAAGCCGAATGGCCGCCAGTTCCCGGCCATCCACGAGGATCTCCCGGGGACAGGCACCCCAGGCGTCTGGGACCCAGGCCACGATCCTGATGCCCATGAAACCAGAGGCGCCTGACGCCCTTCTCCCGCCACCGATCGCCGCTCCGGATCCGCTCACGGCCAATTCGGTCTTCGGTTCCGTCGAGCCGCTGGCTCCTCCAAAGCGCTTTCAGGGGACATGGTATTACGTCCTGCCGGCCAAGACGGACTCACCGCGCCCGCTGGCCCTCTACCCTCCCGAGTTTATTGAAGCGGCCATCGTCGAGACCGGCGCCACGATCGAGGGACGATATCGCGCCCGCTATGTGATCCCGGATCGGGCGATCTCGCCGAATGTTGTCTTTCAGTTTTCCGGCGCCGTGGATGGCGATGAGGCCCGTCTGGTGTGGATGGGTTCCGGCGGCTCACGCGGAGAAGGCCGCCTTCGCCTGCTCTCGGAATCGTCGATCGAATTGAGCTGGGCAGCCAGAAAGCTGAGCCCCGACTTCGGCCTTGCGGCCGGCCGTGCGGTCCTGGTACGGCAACGGAGCGAATAGCGCTGGTTCTGCCCGGCCGGCTTGCCGGCCATGCCGTGGCCGCGAGGTTGTAACGCCGGGCCCTCGTCTGTGATAGGTTGTTGTCTTCCCGACTGCTATGACACGATCCGTTGTTCTCATTCTGTTTACCGTTCTGCCCGTGCTTGCGGGAGACGCCATCCGCATCGGCTCCCGCCGCGAACTGTTCCTGGACGATTACCTGATCGAGCGCATCACGGCGCCCGCCGAACTGCGAATGCACCAGCCTGAGCGCCGCGAAGTCGTCATGGTCACCGACAAGCCTTGGGAGGGAAACGCCTGCGCCTATCGCACTGTCTTCCGCGACGGCGACCGCGTGCGGATGTATTACGACGCCAACCAGTATGACCTCAGTGCCAAGAACATGAAGGGTCACCCTCCCTTCATTTGCTACGCCGAAAGCCGCGACGGCATTCATTTTGAGAAGCCCGAGTTGAATCTCGTCAGCTATCAGGGGCTCGACCCGCAACAACATCGTCCTGGGCGAAGACACCATCAAGCTGCCGGGAGTCGAGAAGATGGGGGTCGACCATTTCGCGATCTTCAAAGATCCCAATCCCGGCCGGCGTCCTGGCGAGGAGTACAAGATGATCGTCCTTGCCAAAAAGGCTCTTTGGGCCCTCGGATCGAGCGACGGTTTCCGCTGGAAGCCCATCAGCGATCAGCCCGTCATCACCAAGGCATACTTCGACTCCAAAAACCTCGCCTTCTGGGATCCGGTCAACCACATTTATCGGGCCTACTTCCGCGACTTTCGCAACGGCATCACCGGCGCTCAGCGTTCGCAGCAGGCGAAGCAGGATGCAGGACACCCGTACTTCCGCGACATCATGACCGCGACTTCGTCCGACTTCATCCACTGGAGCGAACCGCAGTGGCTCCGCTACCCGGGGTCGCCGGACGAGGAGTTGTACACCAACCAGATCACTCCGTACTATCGGGCCCCGCACATTCTGGTCGGCTTCCCCAAGCGTTATCAGGACCGCGGCTGGTCGGAGGCCATGCGGCTGCTCCCGAACCTCGAACATCGCCAAGCCCGGTCGGCGGTCTCGCCCCGCTACGGCACGGCGATCACCGATGGGTTGTTCATGTCGAGCCGCGACGGTCTTCACTTTCGCCGCTGGGCGGAAGCCTTCATTCGTCCAGGTCCGCACAGCGACAACTGGGTTTACGGCGACAACGCCATGGCCTGGGGCCTGATCGAGACGCGGTCCCACGTGACGACGGCACCCGATGAGCTTTCGATGTATTCGGTAGAAAACTACTGGCGCGGGAATTCGATGAACGTCCGGCGCCTGGCCATCCGGGTGGATGGATTTGTCTCGGTGCATGCCCCCCTTGCGGGCGGCGAGTTTGTGACGAAGCCATTGGTTTTCGAGGGCAGCCAGTTGGAGATGAACGTCTCCACTTCGGCCGCCGGCAGCGTGCGCTGGGAAATGCAGGACCCGGACGGCCACCCCATCCCCGGTTTCACCCTGGCCGAGAATCCGGAGATCTTCGGGGACGCTATCGACTATCCGGTACCACTGAGGAAAGGCAGCAAGCTGAGCGAGTTCGCCGGCCGCCCGGTCCGCCTGCGTTTCGTGCTGCGGGACGCGGATTTGTACGCGATTCGCTTCAAATAGCAGTTCGCGGATTCGAGACTGCCCGCTGCCTGGCATAGCTCGCAGGAGTGCCCAGGCCCTTCAGAACAAGTACGGCGGCCCACGACCTGAAACGAGATCCCGGCAATGGCGGCGGCAATACCAACAGGCCAGGGCAACTGCGGTCACCAGATCATCATGCAAGCCGCCCCGGGCGGCGAAGACGGGATGGTTTCAGCCCAGCCTCAAATCCAGCAAGTTCCTGGAGCAGAACTTTGGCCAGCGGCAGTTGCGCGGCGATCTGAAGCTTACGCTGCTCGATGAGGACGGCGAGCGTTTCCACCAACTGCTGCTTGGGAACGTGCCACCGGCCGTCGCCACCAGGCGGCGCGGTCCCCGGCGGTGATCGAAACCGGAACCAGCGGCAAAGCCGAGCCTTTAGCAAGTCGAACATGACCTCACCGACACCGGTGACATCGATCACGAGGGTGGGCGGTTCCGAAGGCCGGAGTGCGCATCTCGCGCGAGAGGAGTCCCGCAAGGTCGCGGGGTCGAAGACGCCGTCGGGGCACCCTTGGAGATAGTGGCTGGGGAAAGCACAGTCCCCTTGAGAAATCAGCAACGCGGATACCCTGGGTCGGATGGCAAAAGGCTCCGTAAGGGCGAAGCCCGGCATTGCCTTGTGAGCCCACGGCGGTTGCCGGCACCCTACACCACTCCCGATGGCCCACACTATCCGAGGCCCGACCGCAAGGGAGGGCTCTCGCTCGCACTCGATTTCCGCACACCTTCTAAGCTAAGCCGTGGGGAAAAAGGGGGAAAAAGGGGACGGCCTGATCTGCGCAGTTTTTGTTGCGGGACTTGGGAACCCGGGACGGAAACATGGGGACAACGCGTTCCATGTTTTCCCTGAGAAGTTTCCGCCGCTACCCCTCTCTGCTTCAACAAGCTTCAACAGAATGCCCCGCATGCCCCGAGCGGTGTTGCCCGAAGTCGCCCACCATTTCAAAGTGCGGCGGTCCATGTTGGCAGGCAGCGAGGGGCGTTTTGGATGTCGGTGGAAGAGTGAGCCAGGCTTCTAGCGAGTTCGCCGGCCGCCCGGTCCGTCTGCGGTTCATGTTGCGCGACGCGGATCTGTACGCGATTCGCTTCCAATAGCATGCGCCGCGGTCTCGCACGCCGCGCCACGGGTCACTGACACATCAGGAACGTCGAAAACGCCGTCGGCGTCGATCCCGTTACGGAGAACTGAACCCGGTCGCCCGCCACCACCGATACCGCTGTGGTGGACGTGCAATCCGCCGCGCTGCCAACGGTGCAACTCATCGCCGAGTTCACCGCGTTGACCTGCAAGGTAACCGTAAAGCTCGCTGCGGCGGTTGGGTGCACGCGCAGGTTATTGAACGTACAGGCGACACCCATGGGCACCTCGGAGTTATTGTCCGAGGCGCGGGACGTATCGCCGACCACACCGTAAAAGCGGGGCAGAGCCGACGAAACCGGGTGAGCCGCGACGAAGATCGATCCGGGGCCGGCAGTACCCGTGGCGCCGGTGGCGCCAGTCGGGCCAGTGGGACCAGGCACGCTCGAAGCTGCGCCGGTTGCGCCTGTCGAGCCAGTCGCGCCTGTGGGGCCGGTTGGACCCGTCGGTCCAGGCACAGTCGAGGCCGCCCCCGTTGCACCCGTAGCACCGGTCGATCCGGTCGCGCCGGTTGGACCCGTTGGGCCCGGCACGGTCGAGGCCGCCCCTGTTGCACCCGTGGCGCCGGTCGATCCGGTCGCGCCGGTTGGACCCGTTGGCCCTGCCACAGTCGAGGCCGCCCCCGTTGGACCAGTGGCTCCGGTTGGGCCTGTTGCGCCCAAAGCTCCGGTGGAACCCGTCGGGCCGGTCGAGCCCGTCGCGCCGGTTGTCCCTGTAGTACCCGTCGCGCCAGTCGGACCTGTTGTGCCCGCAATGCCGGTTGTGCCGGTCGCTCCGGTCGCGCCGGCAGGGCCCGTCGGTCCGGTTGGCCCGCCAACCGTCGACGCCGCACCCGTCGGCCCTGTGGGCCCGGTCGCACCTGCCGGCCCCGTCGCCCCGGCAGGACCCGGTACGTTGCTGGCAGACCCGGTCGGCCCGGTCGGTCCAGTGGGACCCGTCGCCCCCGGAGGCCCGGTAGCGCCCCCTCCCGTCAGATCGCTGTAGTATCCGTTAATGTCGATAATCACGTGCGCCGGGTCGGAAACGAAGATCGAAATCGAACCATTCGTCCCGGCCGGAACCGCGGCGGCGTTAGCTACAATCTGCCCCTGGAAGGCGTTCAACGTCGACACGATCGGCCGAGGCGTCCCGGTTGGCCAAGCCGTCAGGTATTGCAGCGGCGCCAGCGGCACCACGGTGATATTCAACGAATATGCCCTGGCGTTTGCGGGTATGCCACATGGCCCGAGCGGGATCGGGACGTCACGCGTCGCCGGATTGGGAGCGCCCAGGCTCGGTTGTCCAAATAGTCCGGTGAATCCTCCTCCTGCATATTCCGGCCGGGTGTCCATCAGCCGGCAGGGTGTCACCGCGACCAGCGGAAGTTGGCCGGTGATTGCCGCCGCCCGGCCGTCTTTGCTGGTCCCGGCTTCGGGCGCCCAATAGAGCGGCGACGGCCAGTTCGCAAGTTCAGGCGGCTGCGCGGAACCAGCCCCCACGGAAACACCGAGCGCCAAAACAAGTACTCGGGAAATACGAAGGTAGACACCGCTCATGAAATTGCCTCTCCCAGGCCAGAAACCATCCGCCTTTGTCCGTCGCTGTAAATCAGGATCAAAGAAAATCAGCGCAAGGCCATTGATCCCTCGGAAATCGTATCAGGACTTCGGCGACCTGGCAACTCAAAAAAAACTCACGAACACGATTAGTGACGCGAATGCCTACCGGGACCGCACCAAAGCTCCAGATTTTTTCTGCTGTTCCGAGTACAGGAGGTTGTTGCGAGCCAGTGCGAAGTCAGGTTTCAAACGAAGAGCCTGGGTCGCGGCGGCGATGGCTTCGTCCCACTGGCCCAGGGCTTCATGTCCCGCGGCGATGTTGTTGTACGCCTCCGCGTAGTCGGGCCGGAGGCGAATCGCCTCGCGCGCCGCGCGAATGCTGTCCGCGAATCGGCCGGCCTGGTGATAAAGGAGCGAAAGCTGCAGGTAATTCTCAGGAGTCGGCGTTTGCCGCGCCCGCGCTTCCGCGGCGGAGACTTCACCCTGCGACTCCTTCAGGCGGGCCAGATAATCCATGACCTTGGCGTCGTCCGGGAAATGTTCAAGCGTTTCGTCGGCCAGAAGCCGCAATTCGCGCCAGTTTTTTGCGACGGCGTGAAGATCCAGCAGCAGGTAGCGCGGTTCCGGATCCAGCGGGTTCGTGCGAATCGCCTCCCGCAGGTGCGCGGCGGCCTCGGTTGCACGGCCTTTTGACTTGAGCCAGCGGGCGTAATAGTGATGCGCCAGGGATTCGTTCGGCGCCAGGCTCAGTGCCCGCCGGAAGTGGCCTTCGGCTTTCCGATCCCGGTTCAGCGAGCCGTTGACGATGCCGAGGTTGATTTCCAGAATCGCGTAGTTCGGGGTGAAGGCCAGCGCCCTCTCGAAGTAGTCGAGCGCCCGTCGATATTCGCCCTTCTTCATCTGCGTGAGCCCGTAATTCATCAGGCCGCGGCCGTTCCGTGGACTCTTCCGCGTGACGTCGAGCCACAGGGACTCCTCTGTCCGCCAGACCTCGTTTCGCTGACGGGCCGCTGCCGCGTAGGCCAGCAGCAAGCAGGCGGTGGCGGCAGCCGCGATGGGCGCCGCCCGCCGCGGCCCCCAACGATCCCAAAGCAGGAAGCCGGCCCACGTCGCAGCCAGCGCCTGGCCGATTGCCGGCAGAAACATACGATGGTCGCTTTCGACTTCGGCCAGCGGGAAGACGGCCGTTGGGATCTGGGCGATCAGGAACCAGAACAGGCCGAACGCAACCGGCCGCAGGCGGAGCGTGCGGCTCGCGGCCACGGCGCAGGCCAGCAACCCCGCCAGGAACAGGAAACCGAGGAGGGCCGAAGGATTCCAGATCGTCTCGTACGCTCTTCGGTCGGTGTCGGCCGAGAGCCCGGCCGGCAGGAAGAGCGACAGGAAATAGTGCAGGCTGACGTGCGGCTGTGTGATCAGGTAGTGGTAAATGGAGACGCCCCCGGCCGAGAAATTTCTCGGCGTCATGAACGATTGCAGCCCGCCCATCGCCGCGGCCGCCGCCAGTGCCGGCGCTACCCTCCGCCCGATCCGCGTCCACGGCTCCGGCTCCCAGCACGCCGCGTACAACGCCAGCAGCGCGGGGAAGATCAACGCCGTCGGCTTGCACAACACCCCGAGGGCCGGTGGTAACAAATACAAATGCCAGCGGCGCGCCCAGGGAAGTCCGGCGTACGCGGCGATGCCGGATACCATCGACAGAGCGACGTACAAATCGGCCCGCTGCACGATGTAGTTGATGGTTTCCGCGCACACCGGGTTCAGCCCGTACCATGCCGTCGCGATGAGCGCGGCATACTGGCTTCGGGGTTCGGGGACGGCCATCGATAGCACGCGCCCGAACAGCAGCAGCACCACAGCCAGATGAACCAGGTACCAGAAGAAGGTGGAGGCGTGAAAGTAAATTGGATTTAACCCGCCGCCCATCCAGTAATCCAACGCGAGCGACGTCGTGAGCACCGGGCGATACGCCTGATTGGCGGGGAAGACGCTCATCGTCCGGGCGTCGGTGAAAAACCGCGGTACATTGCGCAGGTCGCGGAGGTGAGGGTTGTTGGTGATTGTGTGCCAATCGTCGAAATGGAAATCATTTCGAAAGTGGTTTGAATAAGCCGCGCCGACGGCGCAAACGAGCAGCGCGCACCACAAAAGGAATCGCGATCGGGTCACGTGTTGTCATCGAGTGTATCAGCCCCGGCGCCCGATGCGTGCCGGGGCGGGAGACCCCGCCAGACTACCCGGGTGAGAGAAGGCCGGGGGGATGTGCGGGCAGGCGGTGGCCGGGGCAGTGAAGACCTCCCAGAGGCCGTCGGAGGCGGTGCAGGCCTGATGGAAGAAGCAGCGGCACCCGGCGGGCGTCTCATGGCGAGGATGACGCCGGAAGAGGCGGCGAGCATGGGGCGGACCGAGTAGTAGAGGGCGTCGGGAATGCGGGCGGCTTCGTCGAGCAGGAGGAGGTCGACGGCGGAGAAGCCGCGGATGGTGTCTTCGGTGCCAGGCACCGCGACAATGCGGGAGCGGTTGGGCAGGGCCAGGGATTGGGCATTGTGGCCGTCGCCGCGAGGGGAGAAGTCGAGGCGGCGGAGGAAGGAGACGGCCTTGCGGATCAACTCGGAGGACTGGCGCAGGGTGGTGGCGACGATCAGGGTGAGGTTGCCGGGTGGGCCGAACGCGAGTCGGTGGACGGCGAGAACGGCGGAGACGGTGGACTTGCCCCACTGGCGGGTGCAGTTGAGGACACGGCGGGGGTGGGTGGAGGCGAGGAAGCGGGCCTGTTCGGGGTCGGGAACGAAGTCCAGGAGATCGGTGGCGAAGGCTACGGGGTCGGAGGCGATGAGGAATTGCGAATGCATAAAGGGGGGCTCCCACCTTCACGTTCGCAGGGAGGGGGCCGGATGTTTGGGGGCAGAATCCGCAAGTCACAGAGATTACAGAAAAAATAAATATTTACCGGTTGTGACTGTAAATCGTTACAGAAATGGGGGATGTTCTTACAGATAGTTACAGATATCGTTACAGATTGGTGTAGTTTCTTGCAATTGCGTGGTATGGGTTGGAGGAGGATCCGATTGGAGAATCAAGGAGTTGCGAGTGAAACTGTAAGAAACTGTAACGAAATGAGGCCGGGTGCGCTGGAATTGCGCACGAGTACGCTCGCCGAGGGAGAGCTAAGGCTCCCAGGCAAGCTGAAGCTTACGCCACCGGGAGAGCAAGGCCCTCAAAAGGGCGGGTTGAAGCCCGCCGCCGGCTGGAAGCCGGCCCCACAATGGCTGGCCGGTTCCACTGGGACAGGATCGCGCGGGGCCGGGAGAGGCTTAACGGCGAAACCCGCAGGTAATTGAGAGGAAAAGGAAAAAATGAAAACGCATATTGTGAACGGGAAAGTGACTGGAAATCAGAAACGAAGAGGGCGGTGCGCGGTGTGCCGGCACGCCCGGAGGGAAGAGATCGAAACGGAACTGGCGCGAGGGGCGCTGTCGGGCGCGGAGATCGAGCGCCAGTACGGGGTCGCGGCGTGGACCGTGTGGCGGCACGGGCGGGAGCACCTGAAACCGGCGGTGGTCGAAATGGCCTCCCGGGAAGGGGAGGCGAAGGACCAGCGACTCCTGGAGAGGCTGAGGCAGTTCGAGGAGGTGACGGACGCGATCGTGAGCGAGACCCGGGAGAAAAAACCGGAGGTGGCGATCCGGGCGATGGCACGGGGAGAGAAGCAGATCCAGATGGAGCGGTGGCTGGCTCCGGTGAAAAAAGGGGAGCACGCGGAGTGGTGGAAGAACGAGGAACTGGTAGAGCAGAACCGGGTGATTCTGGAGACGCTGAAGCGGCATCCGGCGGCGTTGAGGGAGGTGATGGCGGCGCTGCGGGGCCCGAAAGAGAAGGCGGCGTAGCGGGTTCGCACAGTGGAACCCAGCAAACCTGGAGGCCAGTCAGGCTGCCACCCGGAGCAGAGTTACACCGAACTCAAGGCAGAAGCCGAAAGAGCACAGGTGGCCGCGACCGTGCTGGCGCGCGAGGCCATCGATTGGTGGCTGCGACAGCAGAGGCGGCAGGCGCGGCATGAGGCGATCGCGGCCTATGCCGCGGAAATGGCCGGCGTCGATCTCGACCTGGACCGCGATCTGGAGTCCGCGGGAATCGAGCATCTGCTTGATACGGGGAAGAAGAGGAAATGAAGCGTGGCGAGGTTCACTGGGCCGATCGTGTGCCACGATCCGGCTCGAAGCAAACGGGGCGGCGTCCCGTGATTGTCGTATCTCACGATGGATTCAACCAGACGGCCGGATGGAGATCGATCATCGTAGTCCCGATATCGAGTTCCTCGTCGCAAGGCAAGCGCGGACCCACGGTTGTCGAAATTCCGGGTAGGGCCAGCGGTTTACCAAAGACCCGCTTTGCGGTGTGCCATCAGGTGACGACGCTCGACCGGGCAAAGCTGGTGAGGCGCATCGGTATCCTGCCTTCGGAGGTTCTCAGGGAAGTCGAGGGAGGAGTGAAGGCGGCGATGGACCTTGACTGGCCGGCGTCCGGGTCAACGCGGCAGCGGCACAGGCAAGGAAACGAGGAGCCCAAACGGTAGCAGGCTTTACAGCTTAGTTAGCCAACTGAACGCCACTAACTTGCCCATCAAGCAGAATCCCAAGATCAACGGTCCGTGGCGCGGGTGTATTCAGTCTGCAGATTGAGGAAGACATGGCGGTCGAAAGCGGACTCGAATACCACCGGGCGGTGATTGCCGCGTCGAGTGACGTGGTGGGCGACCTCGGGAGCGACCCATCGGGCTCGCCGGGGCATACATTGCGATCGTGGTTTGGAGAGACTTCGGCATAGCGGTCTTGGCACAGAAACCGAGGACAGCTGAGCCTTTGATGCCATCATCGTTGGGGCGCAAGCGGTTGGCTGGATTCAGGTGACGAAGGCGGAAGACGAGAAACACGTTGGACGGCCCAGGTTCCCCAGGTTCCCCAACCGGAAACTCGTTGGACGGCCCAGGTGACAGGTGATAGTGAAACAGCCAACTGTAGGGCCGGTCGGAGGCCGGCCCCACGAGGAAATGGCCGATCGCCAGCGCGGCATTCCGCTATCTCCGCGCCAAAAAGCCATGGGTGACGCCTCCGGCGACGTAAAAGCCGACGATGTCGCCTTTGGGGTTGATCCCCGTGGCAGTGGTAGCCGTGGCGCCCGGGGGATCGATGGTCGTGACGTCGCCCTGGTGGTGGAGCAGGAAGCCATGGCCGACGCCGCTCGAAACGTAGTTGCCGACGACATCGCCCTGAGGGTCGATACCCAAGGCAAACGTGGACGTCGAGCCCGGGGGATCGATGGGGGTAAAGGCGCCTTCGTGGAGCAGGAAGCCATGGGTGACGCCACCGGCTACGTAAAAGCCGACGATATCGCCCCGAGGGTTGATACCGAAGGCCCTGGTCAACGTAGCGCCCGGGAAATCGATGGTGTTGAAGTTGCCTTCGTGAAGCAGGAAGCCATGGTTGACGCCGCCGCTGTCAATGTACCAGCCGGCGATATCGCCCTGAGGGTTGATGCCGAAAGCAAAGGTGGCCCTGGAGCCCGGGAAATCGATGGTGGTGAAAGCGCCTTCGTGGAGCAGGAAACCATGGGTGACGCCGCCGGCCACGTAGAAGCCGACGATATCGCCCCGCGGGCTGATGCGGCGGGCAAAGGTGGCCGTCGCGCCCGGGAAATCGAGGGTCGTGAAGT